>JBDROB010000083.1:0-14658 GCA_043810355.1 Candidatus Woesearchaeota archaeon | reverse complement strand
ACGTTTTATCGAGAGACAAAAGAACATCAATGTGAAAAGTAGTTCACAAAATGAAATGGTATATGGTGGTATGTTCTCTTTTTAAAGTTTATAAATGACCTATATACTGCAGAAGTGAGAACTACTTTCCGAATTATTCATTTTCATCAAACCCTAAATCCTGAATTATGTCAAAGTCGGCAGGGACCACCAGTCAATAGACTGGCGGCATGTTCGCTTCGCTCACCCTGCCGACTTTGAGCATGCTCAGAAATATACCACCTTCCAAAAATGGATTGCGGACTATTTTCAACTGGTCATGCAGGCCAGCAGTATATTTCTGACATATAAAAAATAGATTTATATATTAGATATACAGAAGATTAACGAATGAAACAAAGACCTAGATTGAATAAACAGATATTCAAGCCATTAAGGAAAAGGAGAATTGGCAGGATTATTGACAAGCTAACATTTGGCAAAATAATGCTGATCTGGATTTCTACAATTTTCTTTTTTGGATTGGTCTATTTTTTCCTCTCAGGAAACATGTCCTATCTAAGCTATTCCAAGAGTGAATTAGAGATAACAAATGTCTGGGAATCAATCTACTTCAGCTTTGTCACTGCAACCACAACTGGATTCGGAGACATTATCCCGCTAGGGAATTTTAGGATTGTGGCAATATTTGAAGTTGTGTTTGGACTGCTGCTCCTTGCCCTTGTAACCTCAAGGCTTGTATCCATCAAGCAGGATGTGCTTCTCAGCGAGATTTACGACCTGTCTTTCAATGAGAAGATAAACAGCATAAGGTCTTCCCTGCTTCTTTTCAGGCAGAATATTGAAAGGACAATAGCAAAGACAGACCAAGAGTCCTATAGCAAGAAAGATGTGGATGATATTTATATTTATTTATCCTCTCTTAAGGATATTCTTAATGAAGTATGGGACATATTTTACAAACCGAATGAAAATCGATATATAAAAAAGATAGATCCAGTAAACACTGAGCTCATACTAAACAGTCTATTAAGCTCTTTTGAAAAGATCCATGAGCTGAATCTTCACTTGAACAAGAAGCAGATCACCTGGAAGGATGAAGCCACAATGATGATAACACGAAACTGCCTTTCACTCTTTGACAACATATTCAGCACAATAAGGTCTTATAAGATATCAGACAAGGCATTGAAGGATTTGAAGAAAAGGGAGAAGAAAATCATAAGGATTCTGAGGAAGATTTCAAGAAGATGTAATAAAAATTAAGATTTATAAAAACAAAGATATTCTTAACATATATGAACCTTAATCGGAAGACAATACCAATTATAGGGGCAGCATTAGTAATTGCATATGGATTTATGTCATTATTTAGACCTGATTATATTACAGATGCAAAAACCAGATTTTTACAAAGTGATTTTGGGCATGAAGTCAGTTTTTTTCTTGACAGGCATTTTGGTGAAGAAAGTGATGAACAAACATTTTGTGGAGATGAACCAACCATTCAAGTTTCAGAGTTTGCTCCTAATCCAAGAAATAAGTACAGAACACAGCTAAGTATGCCTGAGAAAGATGCTGTCAGGCAATTAGAAAGGCTTCTTGAAAGTGAGTATGAAGAAGCATGGGCTTTTCTTCCAGAAAAACAACAATTCATAGAGATAGGGCAATGGGAAAGAAAATTCAGCACAAGAATTAGAAGCTTTAACAACAGGCATGATTGGGACTATGATTATTTAGTAAAATTGTTGATTGAAAATGATGATATTGTGATTTATCATATCCAGCCAAGACCAAATGAGAAAGATGTTGAAGAAGTAAAGGACAGATATCGAGAATTTGGACATAGCGAAGAGTTACTTGAAAGAAAAGCTTTTGAATACATAATTAGTCTAAGCTTGCCAAATCCTATGGATATGTCAAGAATGATCAGAGCATCTTTAGCTATCAAAGATATTCATCCAGAAGGACAATTTAGAGCCAAACTCTGTGCTCCATATGGGGTGACTGAATATTGGCTGACAGACCAAGGAGCAGATTTTATCAAGGGACCAGTCTCTGATGAACATAATATATATGTACCAGGAGCAGATGATCCAATAGCATTATATTCTCCATACAGTTATCTAATGTTTACAGCATTAAACCACAGAAGTGCTGATGTAAATCAAGCAACAACATCTCAGGCTGGATACTACATTTTCTGGGATCCAATAGCTGATCCAATTGATTTTTTAAGAGAAACAACTGCAAAAATGACAAATGATTATGTTAAAGTTGAATTCAGAGCCTGGGAGGAGGCTTTGAAAGTGGTTGATTGATTACTCATTGATCCCAAAAGAGGTTGATCTTCCGGATTCTTTGATAAGAGCTTTTGTTTCCCTAACAGCACCCATAACTTCATCATATGTCACATCAGTAAAATATTTGCACTGAAGCCTCACTAAAGCCTGATAGTCAAAAATATCATCATTATCAAGGTCTCCTGGATATTCCTGCCCTGCTTGTTCATCAAATCTAATGTTCTCAAATAACATTGAACCAGGAATAGGGACAGCTGCGCTTGAAATAAAGATTATTGCAGAACTCTGACCTATTAGTGATCTTGCAAATTCATATGTCTTTTCCATTGTTACAGGAGTCTCTCCTTCCAAACCATAAATAAAGGGTACATGAACAGGAACTTCTGCATTATACAATAAATCTATTGCTCTCCTGACATCATCATATCCATAACCCTTTCTTGCCCTTTCTAAGATATCATCATCAACACTCTCAATACCTACAAACACAAGGCCTACATTTAAATCCTTTAAGGTCTGGACAATATCAGTATTGATTTGATCTGGAGATGAATAAACCCTTCCAAAAGTTATATGGCCTAGATGACCAGGCCGTGCTGCCAATAACTGGTCTGGATAATCCCTGACAATAAATGAATCACCAGACTCAGTAAAAGAAGTTGTTCCATATTTCCTATTTAACAAATCAATCTGCTTCCAAGCAAGATCAGGATCCATCACCCTAAGTTTCTCATCCATTGTACAAAATGTACATCTTCCTTTTTCTTCTGCTTTAACACAGCCTCTAATAAAAGAGATAGGTATGTTATTTAACATGTCATCTGATAAGTTCTCAATAGCATCCAGGTCAAATGTTCGATCCAATGGAAAATAAACTCTTTTATTTCTCCTAATTCTATCAGGAGTCCTATATACTAAATTAGGTACAAGATAATGTAATGTTTTGCTCTGGAAAAAATCAAACAAAAACCTATCTCCATCTCCTACAACAGCAAGATCAACATAATCATGGTTTTTTAGGATTCTTTCAGCCAGATAATTAACATTAGGACCACCAATAAACGTAATTGCGCCTTTCTCTTTTGCTTTTTTTAATATTGCTAATGCATTATTATGACTTGGATAAATATCAGAAACACCAACCCAATCTCCATCAACTCTGTCTAATGTTTCTTCTAAAGTCGTGTTAAATCCATCAAATATAGTCACATCTGTCAACAATGATGTATTGCTACCTGCAACCATACACAGTCCAGTTGGGACTGAAACAAACTCTGTGAGCTGGCTTGACTTATACCAAGAATCCAATGGTGGTCTTATTAGTTGAATTTTCATTTTGAATTAAGACAAAAAAATATTTTAATAAAAATAAAAAAATAATCCAACTAATCACTTAGTTGGAGCTGGCTGCAGATACTGGCTGATTGCCTGAAGCCTGCCTGCACCTCTTTCAGCAGCTGCTTCACCTCTTACTCTTAAAGCATCGACATTTTGTCCAAGATGTTCAAGCTTTCCAGTGCCTTCGATAAGCTGATCAATTGGTTCTTGGCTAACATGATCTCCATTCACCAATGTGTCATAATTTTCATCAATGAACTGAAGGTCGCTCAAGACTCCTCCAACTGCACCAGTTATTCCCCTGACATCACTGCCAAGACCAGCAACCTGCTGAAGCATCCTTCTTGTCTCATTCCACCTGTTTCTGCCAAGTGGAACAACGACATAGTTGTTACCCAAGCATATATTATGCCTTGGGTCCATGCTTCTTGATTTGTATGCATCTGCTATTGCAACTGTTTGTACAATATCATCTCCATTACCTGTTGGGATTGATACTGCAACATATTTTGCATTTTCACCAAGGCTTTTTATATTAAGCATTTTACCTAATACCCATGGTGTTCCAGTAAAAGCCTGGCCTCCTGTGAATAGTTTGCCATCCCTTAACTCATGGTAAGTGAATGCTCCATGAAAATATGAGCTGCTTGCTGATAATGCATTGCCTGAATCAGCTGAATTAAATTCAACTGATGCATTTGGATCTCCAGTACTCTTTCTAGCTAATTCAGTTAAAACTTTATCAGCTTCAGACCTTGACAATCCGGCAATAATAGGGCTTTCAGCTCCATAAGGATTATCAACAGTGCCATCTTGTGCTATTCTGATCAAACTTGGAGCACTATCTCCTGACCACCTAATTTCAACTGTCTGGTCTATTGATAAACCAGGATATGCAAAAAATGGTATTTCAACACCAAGCTCTTTTGTAACTCTGATTAACAATGGCATTGCTACATAAAGTATTCCATCAACTATAGAATATGGAGCATCTGCATTAACATTTCTTTTAGCACCGCTTAATACTTGTTTCATATCTCTTTCTGTATGTGATTGGGTTATGCAACCTCCAACTATTGCTGCAAGGCCTCCTAATCCCAATCCTCTTCCTATTGTTCCTAGTGCTTCTCTTCTTGTTTGTTTTTCTGTCATTTTTCATTCACCTCGTTATAGCTGTCGCTATTATATTTTATTTGTTATCTCTAAAATATAGTTACTACTTTTTAGTAACTATATTTAACATAGTGAATATTTATTAAGTATATAAGCATTACCTACCCCTAATGGGGGAGTAATCGTAAGTTTTTTATAGTTGACTTGATTTTAAGCAGTTATGAAAGAAAGTGTTTTAGAAGAGATAGGATTGACTAATTCAGAGATTAAGGTATATTTAGCACTATTAGAGCTAGGAAGCTCTAGCACAGGCAAGATAGTGGAAAAGTCTGATACAGCCTCTTCTAAAGTGTATGAGATACTTGACAAGCTGATGGATAAAGGTCTTGTCAGCTTTATAATCAAGACAGGTGTGAAATATTTTGAAGCAGCTGCTCCAGAAAGACTGATGGACTATATGAATGAAAAAGAGAGGGATGTTGACAGGCAAAAGGCAGAGCTAAAAAGTATTATTCCTGAACTAGAGATTAAGAGAAATCTTTCTAAGTACAAATCTGAGGCAACAATATACAGAGGACTGAAAGGGCTTGAAACTGCCTTCTATAGTGCTGTTAATGAATTAAATTCAGGAGATAAATATTATGTTATAGGCATTCCCCAAAGATCAGACCAAATTAACAGGTTTTTTGTTAAATTTTCAAAATACAGGAAAAGGAAAAAGATTGGGCAGATAGCATTATTCAATGAAGCTGCAAGAGGAGAGCCCCAGACCTTGCCTGAGAACTTGAATGAATTTGACAAGATCAAGTTCATCCCTCAAGTGACTCCTGCTGCAATCAATATAATAAAAGACAAAGTGATCATTTTTCCAGAAGGAACTGGTGAACCATTGCTTTTTCTAATTGACAGCAAAGAAGTTGCAGAGTCATTTAAAGTCCAGTTTGACCATTGGTGGAATCAGAAAGTCCAGACATTTGAAGGGCAGAAGGATGTAGAGAATTCAATGAACAATCTCATTGACAAAGTCAAAAAAGAAGATGAAGTAATGGTATTTGCAGCAAAACCAAGCGTGAAGAACAGCGCTGACTTCAATTTATCCTGGAATATGAATATCAGAAAAAAGGCAAAAAATGTGAGATTATTATATTATGGGGATAATGAAATAAACAGGAAAAGATCTAAAGAATTAGTTGAAGCAGGATGCGAGACAAAAATATATCCAACACAGCAGACATTGCCTGTCTCAACAATTGTTGCAGGCCACAATATTCTAAACCTAGTATGGAGCAAAAATCCAATCGCCTATCAGATCGATAATAAGACTGTTGCAGAATCATACAAGACTAATTTTGAGCTTCTGTGGAACCAAGACACATCTGTTGTCAAGGGAATGGGCGCCTTAAAAGAATCACTTTATGGCATGATTGATGAAATGAAGTCTGGAGAGTATTATCACGTCCTTGGAGCTGCATTTGGAGAAAAGGGCTATGAAAAGCAATATGCTGATTTTTTCAAAGATTTTCATGTCTATCGAAGAAAGAAGGAGGCATTGGCCAAATTCCTTTTTGAGCAGGGAACTGAGCATGTGCTTAAAAGAAATAAGACATATTATGATGACACTGAAATCAAATACCTTCCTTTCAAAACAGATTCACCAGTCGCGATTTTCACACAAGGAGACAAGACAAGATTGCTGATACAAAAGGCAGAGCCAATAGTGATGACAATCAACAATAAGGATGTTACCCAGTCCTTTGAGAAATATTTTGAAAACCTATGGAACCAGGATGTGACAATCAGTAAAGGATGGGATTCTTTTTTAGAAAAATCAATTGATATTATAGATGAATTAAACATAAATGAAAGCTATGATGTCATAGGTGCAGGATACTCTGGCAAAGAGCTGGAAGAGAAGTTTGCCAAAGTGTACAAAAAAATACATGATAAACGAATTGAGAAAGGAATAAAAACAAGGCTATTGTTTTATCAAGGGAATCTTCCTTCTATTGAAAAATATAAAGAGGATTTTTATAAAGGAAAAAAAGCTGAGATCAAGTTCTTGCCTTATCAGACAGAATCTCCTGTTGAGATAATACCCCATGGGAATAAAACATCTTTGGTAATTCAAGAAAAAGAGCCAACTATCATCACAATTGACAATGAAAAGATAACTGAGTCATTTAAAAAACATTTTGAAAACCTATGGAACCAGGATGTGAAGATATACAAGGGATTTGAGGCAGCCACAGAGAAATTCTACTCAATGATTGACAGCCAAAAAAAAGGAGAGGGATATTATGTTCTTGGAGCAACTTATGGAAGCGGCAATGACAGGCTTATTGAGTGGTTTAAGGAGTATCATAAAAAAAGGATTGAGAAAGGAGTCTATGTAGATATGCTGACTGTGCCAAAATACACAAAAAAAATAATTGAAATACACAAGGATGCAGGGGACAGTAATCTTGAGATCAGCCATGTCAAAGACGCTCCTCAAGAATTCTCCAGCCCAATGCAGATCAACCTTTATGCACCAAACAAGGTGTTGATATACATCTGGGAAAAAGAGTTTATATGCTTTGAGATTGATTCAAAGGTTGTCTACAATAATTTCAAGGAATATTTTGATGTATTATGGAATCAGGAAACAAAGGTTATCAAGGGTCTCGATGCAGTTCAAGGACTTTTTGAGGAAATGCTAAATCATGGAGAGGTTGATCTGATTGGAGCAAGAGGGTATTTTGTTGATGAAAGACCAAGATTTGTTGATGATTGGGAGAAGAGGGCTGAGAAAAGGGGATTGAAATGGAGAAATATTGTTGATCCAGAAGTAAAAGGCCACAGGATAACAAGATGGACGTTTGCTGAGACAAAATACACCATACCAAAAGAATATTCTACATTAAGCGTGTTCTGGATATTTGGAAACAAAGTGTGTATAAGCAATTGGATGGAGAAAGAACCTATAGTGGTTATCATAGAAAACAAAAACCTGTATAAGGTCTACAAACAACAATTTGAAGTTATGTGGAACCAAGATACAACAACCTACAAAGGCTATGATGGATTCAAAACATTTTTCGACAAGCTTCTTGATGAGAAGGATATCTGGTGGATAGGAGGAAATTTTGGAATCAAAAGATATTTTCCAGAGTATTGGAAAGAGTACAGGAAGAAAAGGATTGAAAAGAAGTCATTTTGGCATGACCTTTTAGATCCAAAACTGATGGCAGATGACAGTTTGAAGAAAGATCAATATTATGAAAGCAGGATATTGCCTAGAGAATTGACTAGCCCTCATGTTATTGCCATATATGGCTATACTGTAGCAAACATAATCTGGGCAGGAGAACAGACAACAATATTTGAGTTCCATAATATAGAGAGTGCTCAGAGTTATAAAAAATATTTTGATCATTTGTGGGATCAAGCAAAGAAGTAAAATAAATGCCCCCGATGAGAATTTCTATCCAGGATTATGATTCATGTCCTGAAATTTGAACTCACGACCACTGCTTAACCAAGCAGTGTTCCAGCACTTGCATGAAACACAGTCATATAAGAGCAGCGCTCCATTGTCCAAAACATTGCCAAGGCAAAGTTTACCAGACTAAGCTACGGGGGCTTATCTAAATGTAAGAAGTCTGTTATTTGTATATAAAAGTTATGGTAATAATTAAAATCAGGATGTGGTTAAATGTGTTTCAAGTCTTGCAAGAGCTCCAGATTCAACTAATCCTAAAATTACAGGATCCCTATTAATTACCATTTGATAAATTATTTCTACTTCAGGAAAGTGTTCAGGATGTAAATCATGCCATTCTAAGTTAAATCCAGACCAAGGTAATTGATACTTTGAATCTTGATGTTTAGTGCAAAATAATCTTCCTGATTGAGCTCTTTGATTGGCTTGCCTAATAAAATCAGCTGGAATATCATTTGGAATTTTCATTACACAATAATCTAATTTATCCGGTAAACGGCTACAATGACTATAACCTGCAAAAGTATGGCCAAATTCATGTAAAGCAAGTTCTTTAATTGATTCTGGATCATACCCTCTTAATCTCCTTAATCCGATAAATGTTTGATCTGGAATACCTATTCCAGTTATATATCTTTGAGTTAAACCAAATATATGGATATCCCCACTATCATATAAATCAAAATCTGAAATAACAACAATATCATATCCTGGTTGTCTTCTTATAATTTGGTTACTAGACAATAAATATCTTATTTTACTTATATCACATTGTCCTTTTCCATCAATATCTTCTCTGTACCTATCTGTGTTATATGATTCCATTATTATTGACTCAAAACTATCTGGCCCTTCTTTTTTTCCATCAGCATTGCTTAATGCAATTATTGGAAGTATACCATCCATCTTTACTTCTTTTAGAACTGTTGTTAAAGCATCTAATACAATATTTAAGCTTTCATCAGTGGTTCCCTCATCGTAATGCATATAGATTGGTTTAAATCTAGTTAACGGGTTGTTTGGATTTTGAAGCCTATCCCTAATATGTGGAAAAGGACTTTTATTACTTCTTCTTAATCCTTCCATCAATTCAGGAGATATATAATCTTCTAAACTTATTATTCCATTGGGAAGAACTCTAGATTTATCAGAATCCAATAATCCTATTAATTTCAAGTCAGCATCCATTTTAATCCATTAACAACAATAGGTATTGAGTTAATCAGATAAAAAATTATCTTTTTTACTCACTTTCTTGACTATTCTCAGACTTTAATTTACATCTCCTGAACAGGTTTGAAAGTATATTATAGCCTTTCTGGCTATCCTTATCATCAATAATAAGGTTTATCTCTTCACCACAACTATAGGCTTCAATAAAATTAATATTGTTCATAGACAATTCATTTGTCAATGTAATAAGGACACCCGGTGTCTTTTTTGAGTCTTTTGGCATCAGAATTATGAATTCACATAGATTTTTGTCAATTTCCTCAATCTTGCCTGAGAAAAGGTCAAGTATCCTCTCATAATTAGACTCTTCAAAAACAGCATGCAAAACACTATGCCCTTTGATAAGCCTAAAAAGGTCATTATTATAGAGCTCATTGATCTTGAATGATTTATTTATCAGGTGAAGGGTTGATTCATCCTTTTTGAACTCAACTTTGACCATATTATTCCTGACATGAAGATATGATTTAGAAATTATCTCTTGAGCATTACTTAGAACATTCTGTTTGACTATATCCTTTTTCAATCTCCTGATGCATGTTCTTACTGATTCTAGATTTATTGATTTTTCAGAATTCATTTCAACAATATGCTTAGCTAACTTGCTTGCGCTAATCAGGTTCCTTTCAAAACCAATTCTGAGAATTGGGTCCTCATCTATGGTCTTTGCGACCAAAAAGTTTGTATTATTTATCATTTTATAGTAGTAATATATATCTAGTATATAAATATATCTATTTTTTATTGATTATTTGGCCTTATTTTATCAAAATATACCAGTTTTGGGAGAAATTGCCCAAATTTACCTTAAAGAATGAATTAATATTCTTTATTGGGACAAAGATATAAATATCAATTATGTTATTACTTATTAATGATTAAAATGAATAAGAAAGATATTTTAATTTTAACAAACTTGAGAAAGAATGCAAGAATGCCTTTGACAAAGATGAGCAGGGAAACCCAGATTCCTGTATCAACCTTATTCGACAGACTAAAGGCAAAAGAAAAGGAATTCATACTGAAACACACCTCTCTAATCAATTTCACAAAACTAGGCTATCATACAAGAGCTAACATACTGATAAAAGTAGACAGAGATGATAAGGAATCATTAAGAGAATTCTTGCTAAATAACAGTTCAACAAATTCAATATATAGGGTTAACAATGGATTTGACTTCATGATTGAAGTCATATTCAAGCAGATTAAAGACCTTGAAGAGTTCCTTGAAATTGTTGACAATAAGTTCAAGATAGAAAATAGGAAATCATATTTCATCATTGAAGACATCAAGAAAGAGGAATTTATGAGCGATCCAAATATGCTATAAATATCAATCCTTTATATCCAAGACTTTTTTTATAAACTCAAACTGATCCTCAAAAATATGTGCAGAGATTGAGAATGTATCAAGTGTCCCAATCTTACAACCAATCTTTCTGCTGATAAAATTCTGAAGCTCAAATAACTGATAGATATTAGCAGGCCATCCAAAAAAGACATCATTGCTCCTGATCACAGCTGTCATGTTCAATCTTTCCTTTCTCAATTTGAAATCAATCATGACAAGACCAGGTATATCCCTCTTGAAAACATTAGAATCCTGAACAGGGTCCCAAACAATAATGGTTGCTCTCCTGCTGCTTGGGCTCTCTTTCAGCAAAGGAATGATAAAATCATTGATCTGATCAATCTTATTCTGGAAGTTAAACATCCTCGGGCCATAGGAATATGAATAATCTGGAGTGCCTTTATTTGACAACATAACCTGCTTAATATCCTCAATCGAAGGGTATTTCCAGTTCTTGAAATCATTTAATATCTTAATAGGTCTGGTTATCTCTTTTTCAGGCTCTTCTAATCTAATCAGAATATTAAAGACTTCCCTACAGGTCCTTTTATTCTCATCATTAAAGTCTATTCCTTTGTCTAATATTAATTTCAATATCTCTTTCCAAGCTTGGTTTGCTGTTTTTGCTATTATCATCTTATTGTTCCATAAACTTTGAAAGGCTCATATTAGATTCAATGGGATTTCCAAAATTAAACCTGAAAAAAGGAATCTTGTAGGTGTTCAATATAAAAGATATCTCTCTTATGATGTCTTTTGAATCATAATTACCTTTCCTGTAAAATGTTATCAGGTCACCTCCATCAAAAATCTTGAAAAAAGCCTCTTTTCTTTCAAGTATCTTCTTGTTTTCCTCATTATAGAAATCCTTGAGACCTGTAATGATGAATGGCTTATACATTGGCTTGCTAAATATATTCTGAACAAAGTCATCAAATGCTATTGAAAAAGCAATCCTAAACCTTGTAGGCATTCCACAGCTCTTATAGATAGTCTCCTCATATATACAATACTTGTCAACTGCTCTCTTAGTCTTTTTAAAAAGATTGATCAGATCATCTTGATCAATATCATTTCTTTTAAATCCATAATTCCAGAACCTGACATAGTTCTTGCTGTAAATGAATATATCATTGATATTTGGCTCATTCAACTTTATTATGTTGCTGAAGAACTCATCTGACCTTTTCCTCTGTATTGAATTAGCATTCAATAAAGATTCTGCAATCTTAAGGTTCAGATTCTTAAAATCATCAATTTCCATAGATTCCTCATTAAAAAACCTTTCTGCATCAACCATAATTGTAGAGTGAGCACAAACCATTGACTTAAGATTCCTCTGAAGCTCCTTTTTGTACATCTTCCATTCAGTCTCATCAAAAGCATATGGACCAGCCCTTCCAAGTATATATGGAGCTTGATACAGATCCTGGTTCTTGATATATAGATAAGAGTTAGATTTTGAAAAGATCTCAATCAATTTTTCAAAAAATAAAGAGTGATCCTGGAATTCCCTAACTTTTATATCAAAAATAAAATATATGTTCTTATCCTTTAATTTCTGATATCCTTCTAAAAAGCTGATGATGGGCGTTGACTTGTCAATATTTGTCACATCAAAGATGCAACTTAACCTCTTACCATAATCATGACACCTAATATTCAATTGGTTTGTAAATGATATGATCTGGTTCACTTCATATTTCTTGAATAAGTATTCAAAATCATTTAAGGCAATAGTATCATTTATATTAGAGAAACATGTGCTGATGAAATGCAATAATTCCTTAAGACTATTAAACATGCCACATTCAATAATAATTGAATTTAGCCTTTCTATCCATGTAGAAGGCTCTAACCTATGGACAATGCCTTTTTGTTCATATCCTTCAATAGGTATTGTAGGTGTCTGAGGTTTAGATATTGTGATGGATTTTTTCCTAATATGGTCATCTATGACCATTTCTTCGCCTTCTTCTATATCAAGTGCAAAATACTTTTCTCCTTTGACACCTTCTTTACTTACTTTTAAGATACCTTGATTTACATATTCATTTAGATGATAAAGTATTTTCCTATGCAACTGGGCCTTTTTCCTCTTTGCAAGGCGAATTTTATCATTGTCAATATAATCATTATTTAGAATATTATCAATATCTCTAATCTCCTCTGTTTCAATATTTTCAACTATTTCTGAAGTAGACAAGTCCTTAAAAGGGTCTTTTTTAAACAGATCAAGGATTGCTTTTTGCGATTTCATTGCCTTTTAAGGGTAAAAAAAGGAATTATTTAATGATTTCGCTGTTTCAGGATTTTCCTGAAGCATTCAGAGAATTTTCATAAAAAACATTTATAATACATAAATTTCTGAATTAGATGATATTCTGAAAAAGGGGGGAAAAATGAAATCAAAAGATATGCAGATACTAGCTTATCTGAGGAATAATGCCAGAATGCCTCTGACAAAGATGAGCAAGAAAACCCAGATTCCAGTCTCAACATTGTTTGACAGGCTAAAGGCAAGTGAAAGAAGCTTTATCCTGAAACACACTTCTCTTCTTGATTTTAATAGGCTTGGATATCATACTAGGGCAAATATCACTATAAAAGTAAATAAGGATGATAAAGATGGTCTTAAAGAGTTTTTAACAAAGCATAGGTCAATCAACTCTGTTTTTAGGATAACCAATGGTTATGATTATATGGTTGAAGCTATTTTCAAGCAAATAAAGGATCTTGAGGATTTTCTAGAAGAGATGGATGGAAAATTCAATATTGAGAAAAGGCAATCATATTTTATTATAGAAGACATAAAGAAAGAGGGGTTTATGAGTGATCCTGATTTGATAAACTTATAATAATTGGTAGATTAGATATTTTCAGTATATTTTTCGATATTTAATGAAATGTTAGTTTCAATAAAAATATCAATAATGTCAATTAGGAATTTACAATCACTGATTACCCTTAATTCATCTTCATTGAATTTCTCCTTATTTATTCTCCAAAATAATTTATATCTGTTTTTAATCAATTCTTCAATTTTTTTAATACTTAAATCTTTTTGATGATAATGGTTTAATTCATCCAGAAAAAGATCAAAAATATCTTTAACATATCTTATTATTTTAGGTGTGATTCTCTTCATCTCAAGAATTCTCTCACTTGTATGCCTTATCTTGTGCTTAATTTTAATAATTAAAGTATAAAGCCCGAATAGTCTCATTTTCTTATTGATTGGTATATCTGAAAAATTTAATAATCTCAGATAATAGTATATGAATTTTGTAATATTCCTATGGTAATATTCATTTTTTTCAAAAAATGATTTAAAATCACCTTCCATACCTACACAAAATTCATCTAAGAACTCTTTGAGTAAAAAATAAATCCTTTTTCTGACTAAATCAATCTTTTGGCATTCTTCTTTTGTTATAAGATTTTCCAAAACAATTCTGTTTTTTGTATGTGAAATAATTTCTAGGCCAATAAAATTTGATATCCTATCTTTTATATATTCTTCAACACTGATCTGTGTGTTATACCTATAATCTGGTATCTTCTCTTTGGTAAAGGTCAGAATTATCTCTCCTATTCCTTGCCTATAAAATTCGTGTATAAACCTATCTATCATGACTTTATTGAATTCATCAAGATTAAGTTCTGCTTTTTTCTGAATCCTGGTTATTTCATCTTTCCGAATTAAAATTTCAGTATCTTTTATTTCTAAATCTATTTCATCCCCTTTATTGAGATTGTTATTTTTTATCCATATTCTTGGCAAACTAACTGTAAGAGTACCAGTTCCAACTTGATTTATTTTTCTCTTCATCTTTATAATATCATTATTTTCAGAT
>JBDROB010000082.1:0-6107 GCA_043810355.1 Candidatus Woesearchaeota archaeon | reverse complement strand
GATGATAAGATGGTAAAGATACAGAAGCTTCCTACAGGGCAGTTAGTAATCACTATTCCTAAGGTTCTTGCAGAATATGAGCAATTGGACAAAGGCATGGAAGTTGAGTTCAAAAAGGCAGAGAATGGCTTTTTGCTTGAGATAGTGGATAATAAGAGATTAAAAAAGAAAAATAAGGGTAAAGTAGGTAACTAAAAATGATTGATGGTGATATATTTTGATTGAGAACCACATTTTTGTGAATCTGGGTATCATTATTGTGATAGCGACTGCTTTTGGATATATTGCAAGACTGCTTAAGCAGCCTTTGATCCCAATATATATCCTGACAGGAGTCATCCTGGGTCCTGTCTTGCAGGTGATCACAAACTATAGCATGATAAGATTGTTCTCAGAGATAGGAATTGCATTTCTTTTATTTGTTGTTGGATTAGAGCTTGACCTGAGGAAGATAAGAAAGATATCCTTTGTCTCGACATTTGGATCGACGATAAGGATGTGTGCAATGTTTATCATAGGATTGTTTGCAGCTCTTATCCTTGGATTTTTGTTTATTGAATCAGTCTATATTGGATTGGTCATGATATTTGCATCAACAATGGTTGTGATAAAGCTGCTCTCAGACAAGCATGAGCTTGACACTCTTCATGGCAGGATAATTATCGGATTCTTATTGATGGAGGATCTTGTGGCAATACTTGTATTGTCTACTTTGGCAACAGTTGATAGTTTCACTCCCTTGATATTCATCTATGCTATGCTTAAGGGTATCTTATTGATTGGGATTGTGATCCTTTGTTCAAAATTTATTTTTCCAACATTATTCAAGTTTGCAGCTAGATCCCAGGAATTTTTGTTGATGCTTGCAATATCAATAATGTTTTTCTTCTCTTTATTGGCATTTACTCTGAATTTTTCAATAGCCATAGGTGCATTTGTCGCAGGGGTTGGGCTTGCTTCACTTCCATATAATTTTGAGATAATTGGAAGAGTCACCTCATTGAAGGATTTCTTCTCAATTATGTTCTTTGTTTCATTAGGCCTCGAGCTTGTGATTGGGTCATTATTTAAATTGATATATCCCATCTTTATCTTCTGTCTGATAATATTGATATTGAAGCCATTAATCACAATGTTCATTGTTTCTTTTTTTGATTATACAAAGAGGACTGCGTTTATGACTTCAATCAATATGGGCCAGATCAGTGAATTCTCTTTGATAATTGCAATGCAGGGTCTTTTCCTTGGCCATATAACAAATGATCTCTTTTCATTCATTGTTGTGATAGCGATTGTCACTATCGGATTGACCCCATACCTATCAAAATACAGCAACCAGTTTTATAACCAATTGAGCAGCAGGATGACAATATTTGAGAGATTCGGAACAAGGATCAGAGTAAAGGAAGAAAGATTGGAAAGATATAAGTTTGATGTCATACTTGTAGGGTGCGATAGGATAGGATATAGTATTATCCAGACTGTCAGGAAAATGAAGAAAAAGATTCTTGTGATAGACTTTAATCCTGATGTTGTAAGGTCTATATCCAAACAGAGGATTCCAGTGATGTATGGTGATATTGGCGATCAGGAGATATTGAATAGGATAGATTTTGACAAGGCTAAGATAGTTGTATCAACTACTCCTTCATTTGATAGCAATAAGCATCTGGTGAAATATGTCAAAGAGAAGGATCCCACTACATTAGTGTTCATTACTGCTTATGACATGGATGATGCTCTTTCATTATATGATTCAGGTGCAGATTATGTGATATTGCCTCATTTCCTTGGAGGTCATCACGCATCATTGATTTTGGAAGATACAACTCTTGATATAAACAGTATATTGACAAAAAAATGTGAGCATATCAAGGAGTTGAAGAAAAGGTTAAGGCTTGGCCACAGGCATCCAGGCAAGCAGCATGATTAAACAAAAACCCCAACCACTATAAGTAGGGTATCATAACAAATCAATAATAATTTATATACTCATTAATTTTATGGTATAAAAGAGGGAAAATGGTAGTTGAAAAAGAAGAGAGACTCAAGAAATATAATTTCAAGCCGCATTGGGTAGAGATCTCAGCCAATCAGATGGTCATGACTGATTTTCCTGAGCCAACCAATCATTATAGGCTGGTCAATGAGTCATTTCAGATCTCAATGGAAGAGACCTACTTCTGGATCCTGGACTATATCAGGGATGGAGTTGGATATGCAATCATCCATAAGATTACTGATACATTGACTGCATCTGAATATTCTGCATTTGGAGGAGTCGCTCAGCAAAGGATCTCGATGCAGCAGGAAAAAGTGAGCCAGTTTATGCATTCTATTGCCAAGCTTGTCAAAGAATTATTTCAGCTTGTAAGGGAACTGAGGATTCTTGATGAGCGAATAAAACATTATGTTGACAGCTCTGACAGGAGCAATCCAAATTTTGAAGATGCCAATGTCACATTGAAAGGGACATTCATTGATATGGTGGAAGGAGGTGCCAAAAACCCATCTTCAGTCTATGGCATGGCAAGAGAAGTGCAGTTCACTACGCTTCCAGATTTGTTTTTCATGACAAATGTAGTTAGGTCTGAGGAGATTCCAACTGTGATTGATGAACTGAAATTTAACAGGAAAGTTAGAGAAGTCTTGAGGAGAAAGCTGTATGGTTTTATGAAATGGAAGGAGATGACTGAGAAAGAGCTTGCTACAAGAAGGAAATTCACTTTGCAGTATTTGAGGCAGCATTTTGATGTCATATTGATGTATATGAATTGGGTCAAGCCTTATCTTAAGAATATCAAGAGGATGCAGATGGATGAGCGAAAGTCTGACATGCCTGATATTGTTAGTGCTTTTGAAGGTGCAATGATTGAGACAGAATTCCTGGCATTGTCAAAGCCTAAGGGGAACAAGACATATTATTCAGTGGTTGATATCCATATTTTATACAGGATCAGGCCTACCCTTAGTTATAATCAAGAGCATTATCAGAGAGGACCTATTCATGTTGGAAGGGCTGAGATATCTTTTAGGTCTTATGCATGGACTGATAAGCAGATTGAGTCTTACAGGAAATATAGGGATGATGAGGTTTATGATCTGATAGGGATGATTGACAAGAATATTAAGGATGCTATGGATTATCTGGGTGATGAATTAAAAGGATACTTGGCACAGGCAGGTGAGCCCAGCTATTTTGACAAGAAATTCAGTCAGCCTGAGAAACCAAAGAAAAAGCCTAGTGAATTTGGATCTATATTCTCTGGTTTCAGTGAACTGTTTGGTAGTTTTATCCCTGTCAAATCTGAGAAAAGACCTGAGAAGACATCTCGAAAAGAAGCATACAAGCAGGGCAAGGAAAAAGGCATTGCTGATAAATGGGCCAAGCAGGCAATGTGGTATACTTATAAGAATTATAAAAAAGCACATAGACTGGTCACATGGTGATTTTTTTGATATGTCAGAAATATACCACTGGTCTACATGACCAGTGGACAATAGTCTACAATCCATTTTTGGAAGGCGGTATATTTATGAGCATGCTCAAAGTCAGCAGGGTGAGCAGAGCGAACATGCCACCATTCTATTGGCTGGTGGTCCCTGCCTGCCGACTTTGATAGTTTTTTTATAATAATAGGTATTATCAATTAAAAAAATGGGAGAAATTGATGAATTAAAGAAGCTTCCTCCTGAAGAGAGGATAAAGCGCCTCAAAGAGCTTGAGGATAAGGATAAGAAAGAGATAGATGAAGCTAGGAAGATGATTGCTGATTCTGAGGCAGAGGCTGAGGAGGATCAGAAAAAGTATCATGATATTCCTGTCCCTCAGATGAGGGCAATTGATATTGGTTCATTGTTCAGTCCTGAAGAAAAGGAGATGTTCAAGGCAAAGAGGCCTTCTGAAGTAAAGACCATAACAGAGGAGTCTGTCACAGCTCCAGTTGAAGAGCATGATATCTCTCTTGAAGAGACAGTTGAAAAAGAATCGCCTCGATTGACACGAGAGCAATTGGATAGGCAGAATGAGTATGTGCATTTCTTGGCAACAGAGAGGCCTGCAGTTGACATATATCAGGGCATAAAGGAGATTGCACAGGATGCATCTAATCAAGGCTATATGACCAGGGAGCAAGAGGGTCGTCTTGATCAATTGTATAATGCAGCCAGAGAGAAGAATGATGCATTTCAGGAAGGGCAGTATCAGGCTACAAAAACATCAGCACAGAACATTGCAGCATCCCTTGACCTGTTCCATGAGCTGAAGAAAAGCTATATCCAGTAGAAAATATCATATAAATAGTTTAATGTCAATATAATTTTTTAATGAAATTTAAAAAAATCAATTAAAAAGAATCAAGTTTGAATTTGAAGTGATATTGCTTCCAATTCAAATTCCTAAAAAAATAAAAAATATTAATAATTAGGAATTCAAGGTGAATGTAACACTTAATTGAATTCAAATCAGATCAATTAAAATTATTGAATAATATAAATAAAAAACTTAAATAAATATAAATTTTCAAGAAAAGAGGAGATATGGAATTCAAGACAGCCTATAATTCAGCAATGGACAGGAGTTATTATGCTCCTCCAACACCAGCTAATCTTAGGGATGAGCCAAGAATAGAAGATCCATTGATCCCTATCAATGAATTAGGTGAGACAGTTGTTGAAAGGGATCCTAGGACTGGCGCTAATATTCTTCAGAATGTGACTGCTGCTATCAGGGCAGGTGCTGGCAATATACAGCTTGTCATGAGCACTCCTCCTGATCAGGCAATTGGAGGCAGGTCAAAGGCATATGGAAAAGAGGTGAGGGAAGCTATCAGGGAGTTGACTCAGGCAAATGAGGTGAACATAACTGGTGTTGAGCTGCCTACAGCAATATCTAATCTTTCTGGTTATAATCAGCAGTCTGGGATGATCAGTGATGAGACAAGATTCCAGGCCTTGAATGAGGTTAAGGATGCGATAAAGTTTGTTGCTGATGTTGCTCAGGGCGGAGGGATTGATATTTTCTCAGTTGAGTATCCGAGGACAATCTTTGACTCTGAATGGAACAGGTCTATTGGATATGATAAGAAAGGCAGACCTATCTATGAGTTCCAGTCTTATCCAGAAGAGCCTGAAAGGGCTGTCAAGCATCTAGTGGATGACAGGACAGGAAGGGTCATCCAGGAGATCAGGATGAACCAGGAGATAAATTATCCAGTATGGAACCGTTACAATGATGAGAATGACGGAATGAGCCATTTATGGAAGCAGAATGATGGCAAGCCCTATAAGGATGAGCATGGAAATATTGTGCGTCCTGGAGACTATATTGATTTTTATGGTAATAAGCTGGAAAGAAAGACTAGGATTCCTGAGTTTGATCCAGATGAAAAACTGTTTAAGGTGGAGAAAAAGACTTGGAATGATTTTATGGATGAGGCTGGGGAGATTAATGCAGAGATTGCAAAAGAGAAAGGTGTTTCTGTTGATGAATTGAGTCCTACAGAGAGAGTGACTCCTCAAGAGGCATTTATGAGAGCATCGACAGAATCTCAGGAAAGGATTGCCAAAGGTTATGAGTTTTATTATGGCAGGCATATCGATGTCTTGATTGAGCAGAGGAGGCGTATGGAAGAGGCTCTTGATTTTTACAAGGAATTGGATGAGAATCTGCCTGAGAATGAGAAATGGAAGATCATGACCAAAGATCCCAATTTTGGGCGTCAATTTGATGTCTTACCCCCTGTATTTAAGCCGATTCCAGAATTGATTGAAGATGAGCTGTTTGATATTAAAAGGCAGATTCAGCAGTCAACTGATACAATGGTCGGTCAGAGGCAGACTGCAGAGGATCTTGCCCTTCAGAGAAGGCATGTTACAACTGCTGAGAAATATGCAAAGGAAAGGTCAGTGCAGAGTTATGCTGAGGCTGGATTGTTTGCAATGGATGAGACTAATTTCAATAGGAATGTCAAGAAGCCATTGTATGTCGGTCCTGAGATTGGCTGGCCTCAGGGTTATGGGGCTCATCCAGATGAATTTATTCAATTGATCAGGGATGCCAGGAGAGAGATGGCAGATCAGCTTGTCAAGGAAAGGGGATATAATGA
>JBDROB010000081.1:0-35194 GCA_043810355.1 Candidatus Woesearchaeota archaeon | reverse complement strand
TCTTGTTTCAGAATCGAAACATTTTTGAAGATAAGATATTATATTAGCCATGGTTTTATTAGCAAAATTAAACCATAGCTTCTCCTATTTGCTTTTTTCTGAGCATTTAGGAGGAGTTAATTTCTAATCGGAGATACTGTTAAAAGAAAAATATTAATTATTATAGTTAGAGAGTATTAAAAAGATAAGGAACGAATTTATATGACTATTTATCTTGAATGAATTCGGTTTTTGATGACTTTTTGTTTTTATGATTTATTTTAATTAAAAGCAACAACAAATGAATGAATTGTAAAATTCGTCATTTATATAATTTATAAGCATAACATTTAAAAAGCCGGAAATTTTCCATGCTTATATGAAAACTGGAATAAAAGTAGGTGATGCAATGACAGAGAAACCTGTCATACTGACTTCTGATCACTCTTTAAGGGAATGCGCACAGACAATGAATGATATGAAAGTCAGTGCAGTCATTGTTCAAGATAATGATGAGCTTGCCGGGATAATAACTGAAAAAGATATTGTAAGGAAACTGGTTGCAAAAGGGAAAAATCCATTAAATCTGAATATAAAGGATGTAATGGACCCTAATGTAAGGACCATAAGCCCGAATGAGGATATATTTACAGCTCTTGTAAGAATGAGAGATTTCAATATAAGACACCTTCCTGTAATGGATGACAATAAGATGGTAGGACTACTAACACTTAAAGATGTTCTAAAGCTCCAGCCCCAACTATTCGAATTGCTAGTCCATAAGTTTGAGATCAGGGAAGAGGAAAGAAAACCATTGAAAAGGATGAGCGAGAAAGAAGGAGTATGTGAATTATGCGGAGAATATACTTCTGAGTTATTGCCTATAAACAAATCTTTGGTCTGTGAAGACTGCAAGGACCAGGTCTGAACATTTTCTATTAAGAAAAGTCAAGAACCATTAGTCAAATAGGAGATTATATTTATAAAAAAATAAAATATTGATGGATTATTATAATAAGAAAAAATAAAAAGATTCAGTAATATCTAATAATCCTTATCATCCATTTCTTCATCCATATCCATATCATCATCTTCATCATACATTTTTTTCCACCTTTATTTCTTATTTTTCCTATTATTCATTTATTTGTTTATATTAATCTCCTGCCCTATCAATGAGTCTATTCTTAGGACAGATCTTTTTGAAGAGCTTCAATCTCTCTCTTGAGCTGATTCAGTTCATCAATCCTTCTTGCCTTCATCTCCTTACTGTATATATGAGGTATATCATATTCAAGAATAAAAACTTTTTTTCTAAGCTCTTTAATCATCTCATTTAAGTCTGCCTGAACCAACATTTGAATCACCAGATAATATTTTATATAGAAATTAATAAGCTGAAATTACATATCAAATAGGTAATCTTAAGCTTTTTAAGTTTTCTCCAACGCTAAGCACCATGAGATGCATCCCGTCGATAATGATGATAGATGAACTAATATTTAAACTCTTCTAAACCAATGTTTATCGATGATTAGATTATAAAGAAAACTCACTTTATAGAATATAATATTTCTGAGATGAATTTAAAGAACTATCCTTTATAAGATATAACAGGAAGAAGCCTTATGTTATCTTCAGTATAATGCACAAACTGCCTAAGATCAGCAATAACCTCCTTCATATCAAAACTGAGGATCTCAAAGCCAGGAGTCTCTACTCTTGGATAAGACCTTGCTGATGCAAGAAGTATAGGTGAACTGATGACCATGCCATTCTCTTTGATCATCTTGAGCAAAGCATAAAGATTTCCAGAATGAATATGGCAGGCAGAAACAAGAACATGATGAGATATTAATCCATAATTCCATGATATATTCTCATTTCTCCTTGCCAATAAACCTAATTCCTCAAAACCATCAACAATATCAATTGCATAACCCTTATAAAAGAATTCATCTCCAACCAACAAGTCCAAAGATCCATGATAGGATAAAGGAGGTTCATGACAGATATAACAGGGTGTTTTTTCTGTAGTCCTGACAGCTTGTTTTAGTTCTTGTTCCAATTTTACACCATTTGGCTTTTTTGTAGAAAAAATATGAATAATATGAAAATCAGTGGTAATTGAGCAATACCTCAACATCTTTTCCAAAGATATTCTTTAGATCCTCAAAGATTGGCTGCTTGATAAACACTTTTGGGACAATCTCAAGTTTTACCAAAGCCTTCTCCAATTCCTCAAGGTTGCTCTTCTGGGTTGTGCCAAGGCTTCCGTCAGGCTTGATCTTTGCCTTTGAAATCTCTTTCTCCTCATGGTCAATGTCATGGATTATATAAGCCTCATCTCCTAAAAGCAAAACTTCACCATACCTGTTTCCATGCTTGACCCTGATCTTTGCCCTCTCAAGCTCTCTTCCCCGCTTTCTCTGCATGTACTCAACAAGGAACTTGATAAATTCACGTGAGTTTTTCTTGACCTGCTCAACCTCTGTCTTTGAAAGCTTCTTGTCATCATAATCCTTTTTCGCCTTGTTTATCTCATTCAAAATCCTTAGATATTTTGCAGGTATCTTTCCCTGTGATATCATCTCATCCTCAAATGTGTTCACAATCTCAATGTCAGTGACCTTTTCCTTTCCTTCCATCCTCAAGACATCCCTGATTATTGTTATAACTGTATCATATATGTGGACAACATCCTGCTCTTCCTTGATCTTCTCAATCTGGGTGAACAATCTCTTGATCCTCTTAAGATAATCCTCTGCACTCTTCAAGAGTTCGTCAACTTCCTTTCCAGTAATCCCTTTTTTTGTGCCATGCTCAATCTCTTTCCTGACATTGATATTCTTCTCAAGAATCTTGATATATTTCTCTTCCATCAATCCCTCTTTCTTGACAAAGACCTCTCTCATAAGCTGAGGAGTCTCTTTTGGAGTAGGCGGTGGAAGGCCATAAAGCATCAATGCAGCTTGAGATGGAGTGAGTATAGCATAAAAAGTATCTTCCATCCCTATGTTTTTCAATGTAGCATGAACCCTCTGGAGCATCTGCTCACCAGAGCTCATGAACAAGTCAATTGCTTCTGGGCTTGGCTTTATCTTGCCCATTCTCAACAATTGTTTCCAGGCCATGAATATTCCCCTGTCATAGAAAGGAACTCCATCCCTTAATAATGTAAACATTACAGGGTTTGCCTCTTTCAAAGCATCCCAATATTCTGTCAAAATCCAGCATTGGACATTCAGCTTGTTCTTAACACCGCAGATATCTCCTGCCTCTATTCCCATGCCGATGATGATTGCCCTTAACTTGTCTTTTAATTCTGCACGTGTCATCTTCTTGACATCAGTATCATCAATCACAATCCAGACATCAATGTCAGAGGTCTTTGTGGCTTTTCCCTGCACCAATGATCCAGCAAGGACATAAGAGACAATATACTTCTCAAACTTTCTCAATACCATTGACTTATGGATTTCAGCAATCTTAATTGCCTGAAGCATACCTTGGTCATATATTGTTGCACCCATTGCAATGATCTGGACAAGCTCATATTTTGCATCATAAAGATTCTGCCATAATTCTGATAGCAGGATTATCTGAGGAAGAATATTCTTGTCAATGTCTTTTGCAATATTATCGATTATTGTTATCAGCTTATTTTTCAGGTCATATTTTGACATCTTTTTTGAGTCAGTATCATCGACCAAGACAAGAACATCCAAAAGGTCCTTGTCAAACTTCTCTCCAGGCTTTGGCTTTGGAGGAGGCAACAATGATACACCAAGAATGTATTTATCGAATTTATCAACAACTTTTTTTGATAATTTGTCAAGCTGTTCCTTTACTTTCTTCAGCTTTTTCTGCATGTCTTCAGGAAGATTATTCGGATCAAGCTGAGGAGGAGCCATCTGAGGCAGCAATTTTGCACTAGGTGGCATCATAGGTGCGCCAGCTGGAACCTGAAGAGTAGAAGCCATCTGGGGAAGAGTCTGAACTTCCTTATTCTTTTTAGAAATATTATCTTTTTTCTTGGATTTTTTTGACATGATAAACGCACCCCAATATGAAAAATATATTTTCTGATATATACAACAATCAATGTATTTGACTATTAGTATAAAAAGGTTTTGATTAAATTTTTATATCAATCGTATATGAAAGATTGATATGTATCTTGAATTATTTTCTATATGGAAAATAAACAGATTATAGAAAGGTTTAAATAATAGTTGTCATCTACTAGTAGTAAACTTATGATTAAATTCATTATGTTAATGAAAACTATTAAATAAAAAACATCAATAACAAAACCCTAGGGGTGGAAAAGAAAATGGCTATGATAAGATTTGATGAAATGAAGAAAGATGTGGAGAAAAACAGATTACCCACAATTACACGTAAAGAGAGGATGGCAACTGATGCTGCCCTAGGTGTTATTGAAACTCCTGACGGACTTGATGTAAGCCTATTAGAAAATGAAGGAACACAGCAAGAAATGTCAAATGTTTATGCTAATCATATCATAACTGAGGTCAACGATTATTTTGGAACAAGTTATGCAACTTCTAATAATTCTTCTGACGATCCTTTAGCAGGGATGAGTGTTACTGATGCTGGAAAAATAGATATGCTTGCAACAGCATTCACAGGTATCTCATTAACAAAATTCTCTTCATATGTTTCAACTGCCCAAGATTCATTTACATTCGAAGGATGGGTGGACAATACAAAAGAGGAGAGAAAAGCATGGACACAGAAATTATTCGAACCTGTTTATTCACAACCTAAATTAACAGATTTAAATGAAGTAATTAGGAGATATGAACCAGGTGATCTTGTAATTGATCCTGCAAAATTCAGGAGAGACCAGGATGTCCAGCAATTTGTGCTTAATCATGATCAAATGACTGGAAGTCAGCTTGAACAATGGCTTATCAAGCATGATTACGCTGCACGAAGAAACTAATTTTATTCTTTTTATAATAATTTCACATAATAGTCATATACCTAAAAGGATGAAAAAATGGCAATGTATAATGAAATTGTAAGATATGTTGAAGGTATGCTAGATTTTGAAGAGAGACAGCAAGATGCTGATCTAGTTGGAACACACATCATCTTGTCTGGATTGGAAGGAGTTCTAAGGTTAGGAAAGCCTATTGACAGAGTGTCACCAGAATTAAGGCTTGAAGGGTTGAGGTACAACAGGTATCCAACTAGATGTGACAGACTTAGTGAATCTTTAATAGCTGGAATGGGTGAGCATGTATTATCTGGGAATTCTGAATTAACTCATGAGAGAGAACCTGTTTATGTTGAAAGAAATGGAAGGATCAGATCTGAAAAAAGATTTACTAAAGATGATAAAAGAAGAACATTAAAGAAGATAGAAGGAGATGGAGGGGCAGAAAAAGAGGAAGAAAGAGTTAGTTATCAGGAAGCATGGAAAGCAAGACCAATCTCTAAAGATGATTTTAAGATTAGCTGTGTAGTCATGCCACAAGTCAGGTTTCATTTTGGATATGATTCAAAAATAATAATACAATATTTGCAACAAGAAAAAAAAGAGCATAATATACAATTATCTGAGTTAATGACCTTTCTAGGCCAATATGCATTAAATCATTATGAAACATTAAAAAGAAATGTGGAAACACCTGTAGCAGACAGAAGAAACATACCAGATGTTCTTAAAAAATTAAGATTATATATTGAATTAAGGGGTGTTGATGTTGAAAGGATAGCACCTAGCGACTTATTTCCATTAGTAAGGGAGCAAGTTATAAGAGATGAAATATCTGACCAGTTTTTGATGGCTAATGGATATTTGACTGATGATAGAGTAAAATTTCTTCAAGATTTTTATAGAAACCAAGATCCGAGAGTAGCAGGACAGATGGCACAATTAAGCCAATTAATACAAAGCGGCAGGTCAATACCTCCTGAGCTATTGCAGGCTGGAAGTGGCATAATAGATATAAGTGCCAAAACATCAGAACAGTCAAGGCCAGCTAAACCTCTAAAACCAGTAGTTCCTTCAAGTGATGATATTGAAGAGGCAAGAGATCCAAGTGGATATACAAGAAGTGAAGGCGGTTTGTTGATACCAAGTTGATTATTCTATTTATTGATTCATTCTTTATAAAAGCGAAAAGTTTATAATATAAAAAAATTTAGAATAGTGTAAAGTAGTAGATAGTATAAGGTATTGAGATATTTATCATTGTTTCAAGAAAAATTGGTGTAGCATATGGCTGACAAGGTCCCTGATCATATAAAAGAATACCATAAAAAAAGAAGAAAAGCAGAGGCATTAGCAAATGCAATCGAGCGCCACGGCAGGATGGCATATGATCATGCTGCAGGAATGCATCTGAAAACAGATGACGGAGGAATTGACATAGAAAGGCTCGATGAAGAGCCTATCCAGGACAAATTCGCCAAAAGCATGACTGACTTCTATGTTTCTAAAGCAAAACAGCAATTCAAGAGCGAGATCCCAGATGATGATGAGTTCAAAAAATCACTTTTATTAAAAGCATATGGACAGCATACATATGATGAATTAAAGCAAATATTGGCAGCAACTGGCAGTGACTTGACATTTGATAAATATAAAGACAGCATGAAAAAAATGCAGGATGAGGTCAGGGGCAGATTAAGAGGCATATCATTGAGCCATTTTAAGAAGGATCATATTGACGACATAGTCAAATACACTAGAAGCGGTGAATTTGTTGACAAGGGAAGAATAACACTGGATGAGGCTAAAAATCTTTTGGAGACATATAAACAGGTTGGAACAGTCTCGCCAAAAGCTGTAAGACATGAACCTTATGCAAAAGAGGATTATTACAAGAAAAAGAAAAAAGAAGCTGCTTGACTAATTCCGAGGTTTATGATATTTAATAATTCTTACAAGTAACAGCTAAAAATTCCAATTTTCTGCATTAAAAATATTTTTATTATCCAAATTTATGCCAAATATTCTTATCTCCAGAATATTTCCGACTATAAATGATAAAATTTTTAAAGGAGATAGGATTCCAAGCCAGTATGGCATATGAACCGAATGGTATTGAAACAAATATCAAGAAACAATTAGATTCTCCTAATTTTCAAGCTTATTTACAGAATAATGGATCTGGTGTTTTAAGGTATCCAAGCAATCCTGCAGGTGTCATAGCAAACATGTATGGGATGAAAAGGATGACAGACATGATTGCAGTACAATATGAAAGAGCCAAGAAAAGCACATTAAATGCAACCAGGAATATCCAAAGAGCATTACTTAGATATGCTCCAAAAAGCTTGGAGACAATGGCAACAGAAGGTGCAATACTTTATGAAGATGGCTCTGTTAGTGTCGATTGTCCAAGAGAGGAGATGACAGAGAATATAAAGAGTGCAGAAGCAGTTCAATCAATGTATCAGAGATTCCTTAATAGCAAGATAGGAAGAGGATTGAAGAATTTTCTTGAAAAAAAAGGATACAGAGAATTGGATTTAGTTGGGCATGGATATAAAGATATGAGTCATTCAGGAGCAATTGCTGCAGTTGACAGGAATGATAAACAAAGTGTTTTTTATGCTTCAAAAGATTATCTTGAAAAGATGAAGAAGACAGCCTTAGGAATTCTAGCAATGTCGCATGAGACAGTGCATAGGTATATCAGAGGTCTTGAGAATCTTGAGTATGCCTCACCTGAAGATGTCAGGAGAGAGGAATACAGGGCAGATATCAATACTGCACAATATTTCAGGGGATTGGCAGGAAAAGCCAAGACAAGGATAGGCAGACACATCTATAATAGGCTAGCAGATGCAGCTGAAAAAAGGGCATATGAAGGAAGAATTGATATAGAGGAATTAGACGGAATAGCCCAGACAGAACTGAAAGAAGAATATAAAGCACAAGGAGAACCTTATGATCTTCATGAAGGAGATGATTATGAAGAGGGATATGATGGCTCTGATGAAGATGTTGAGAATCCTGCAGATATGATCAGTTTTGACAGGGATTATGACAGAAATGGAACAATTGATGATGCAGTCGAACAAGCTGAAGCAGAGAGGAGAGCAGCCTAGAATTCTTGATTAAGCCTATTAATAACTATTATAATGAAAATTCTTGATAAATTATATACCTTAATGAATATTATAGTAAGAATTATGAACAAAAAGAAATTTACCTCTAAAGTCAGGAACATAAGAATAAAAGACAGGATGATTGCAGACACTGAAATGAGATATGTCAATATCAATATGTGAGGCTTTTTTATACCAATCATGAATGTCTTCTTCAACATTTCTTTTAATGGAAGATGAAGCAGTGAATATGATATCATGATAAAATAACAGACAAGAAAAGTCAAGATCAAGATGAATAGAGTAGTCAATTGCAGATTAAGGTCCTTTTCAACAGATTTCAGTATTGAATCCTTGACATAAAAATAAACAATGATAGAATAAGGCAATAGATAGACGAATGACACCTTAATGAAATTAAGAAAATTCTTCAAAGAATTCTTCCATGAAATATTCTTGATGATCTTCAAGGAGAGAACCCATGCAGAATTGACAAGGATGAGGAACAAGGCCAAAGTTATCAAGATATTCTGCAATAATAATATGCCAATCTCTTTTGAATTCCTGTACAACAAAAGAGGATCCTTGCCAAAAATCCCCTGGAAATCCTTGCCAAGGTCTACTGGCTCACTCTCAACATTCTCCATATAATCAATCATGTCAATGCCTAAAGATATGATCTTTGGCTGGATTATGGTCTGGGTTGCGATAAAAGATGTGATAAAAAGAAATTGGATGATAAAAAACAAAGCAAACATCCTCTTGTGATGCATAATTGTCTTGATTGATCCTCTTATTGAAGAAAATATGATATTGTCTTTCATATTAAACCAGTCAATTAAAGTTTATTTTTAAATCCATTGTTATTATTTTGTTATTATTAAAAAAATTATAATAAAAAAAATCATCAATCATGAGGAGGCAGAATAGCATTTAAACTCAGACGCTGGGTCATTTGAGTCAGTTTTCCTGCAATATTTAGGAGTGGTTCCAATACAATCATTGTCGCCAGTGAGTTCAATCACGCCATCCCTGTTGCAGTCACAAGGAATCTTATCAGCAGACTCTCCTTGAGCATCTCTTGAACAAGTGTTGAATGGGATGCATTGCCTGGTTCCACCAGAATCATAACAATAGTTATTGAGGTCATAACAATCAGTGTTAGCTGTAAACACAATCTCACCGTCCTGATTGCAGTCGCAAGGAAGTGTTGTAGTCCTGCCATTAGGGCATTTAGGGAAAAGATGGCATGTAGGTGTTGAAGCTCCTACATCCTTATAGCAATAGCTCCACTCTCCCCTCACATTTCTTGAGCCATAATTCCCAGGCTCTCCTGTGCAGTCAATAGGGGCATCATCCTGATTAGAGCCATCGCCGTCACAGTCACATATTCCAGATGATTTTGCATTAAGAGTGCATTTCTTATTGCCAGTGGCTGCAGTCTCTGAATCCAAAGATTTCACATAAAAATTAACAGTATACTCAAGCCTCTCATTATAATTAACAACAGGGTCAGTCTCAATAATATCAGCGCAATTATCACCATCATCCTCAAGATAATACAATCCATATGTCAAGCTCCACCTTTCAGTATTAGTGTTATAATCCGCCCTTCCGGTCGTGGCAATATAAGTGATATTGGCAATGCCCCTGTTGAAAGGAACTTCATTAGTGATCTCAAACACAGCCTCTGGATGCTCTTGAATAATAACCTTACCATCTTCAATAAGATTTGTAATAGGAACAGTTGACTTGTCAACATCAATGTAACGATTATCATTGCTGTTGTCAGTTGTCCTTATGAATACCTTGTCCTTGCTGTTTTGAGTCAATTCAATGCTTCCACTGCTATCAACATCAAGAAAAGTTATATAGTAAACTACAGAAAAACCATCAGGGATTGTCCTGAACCTTCCAAGGTTTCCATTACTCTGCTCAATCCTCTGCAAGCCGATGATATTATTGCATTCTGTCCTGCTGTTTGAACCTTCAGTGGTATAGCATCCATCAAACTTGACATCATCATACTGCCTAAATCTATTGGAAACATCATCACTAGGCACAAGCCTAATTGGAACAATCTGAGAACCATTAAAATCAACATCCCTAGACTGGACAACAGCCGGGCTGCCAAAAGGTGATACCTCAACCTTCAAGCACTTAGGCCTTCCTGAATTGAATATTTCAGCCTGCAGGCTCAATGCCTGGCCCTCATTGATATAAAGGTCAGGATGGTCAATGTCCTGGCCATTAAGCTCGACATTTATGAAATACGCATTTCCATTCCTGTCCCATTCAGACATAAGGCCACCGCCTTCACAATAAAATATGCCAGAGTCAATGTCAACATTGCAGTCAATAAGATCATTCGCAGACCTGTCTCTCAATGGGAAATAAAATACTCCATCCTCATGCCCTTCAGGGAAGCAATTTGCAACAGTATCAGGAGAGTATTGCTGCTGCTTCCTGCTAGGAGCAAGAGTGAACTTAAGATGGTCAAACCGATACTTCTGCTTGACAATCCTGTCATATTCCTCATCGACAAGTACATTATTGGAAAGGGTCCTTCCCCTGAAAAACTGCATCTCAGGGCCATCTTTGCCAGTTATCCTTGCACAATCACAGCCAGACAATCCCATCTCAGAACCGCCGACTTTGCCGCAATTAATGTCAGGATTTGCACGAATCTCATCATCAGAGACGCATACCAGTGAGACATCATAATAATCAAACTCGCATCCAGGATTGATTATCCAAGAGGCAGAATACTCATATTTAGGCATGCCAGTCCTTGGATCAAATGAAAGATATTCCCTGTTCTTTGTAATTGGCTGGACCAATGTTGCAAATGGAGTGGAATAAGCAGCATCAAGAACTGTCTCAAGAGAAATCTCCCAGTCAAAACCAAATGAAGCAAGGCAGATAGCACGCGCAATCTGGCCCTGGCCTCCTCCAATCAAGCTGTTGATATTGGCATTGCCATACTCCTGTGAGATCTCATTAGTAGAATCATCCATAGAATCAAAGATTGATGTAGTTCCTACTTTCACCTTTTCAAGGATTTCATTATCCTGCTTGTCATAATCAATATTGCCCAAGAAAGGAACACATCCATCTTTTACATAAGATATTAAATCCCAAATCATTCCGCAAACATATTGTGTAAATACCTCTTTGCAGACTCCTGCATCTCCTTTTCCAGTCTCCCTGACTTCAATCAAGCATGATGAAAGAAGGACTAATATATTCTGGATCATCTTAAGCCTATTATAGATGCCAGTGATGCAAGCACATTGGAATGCAGCAGTATGCTGCTTGAAAGGATCAACAGTGAGAAGGTTTCCTCCTTCAGCCTTTGAAAAGCCGTCAAAGATCCAATTGTTCTGGCCAAAGCATGCAGACTGATCCCTGCCCTTGATGTACCTGTCAGGATTATACTCCTTATTGTCAAACCCTATCTTCCAATACCTGTAAGACCACAACATGTCAGAATAATTATCAGGCCTTGGATTGATGAAATCACCTTCAGGAGCTCCAACAGCCTCTTCAGCTTCAGCTGTTGCAAGACTAAGCAATGATTTTTTATCATCTTTCTGGATATAAGGCTGGGTATAATTGTAATAATTCAGCTGAGCCCTTTCAGCAGTGTTGATGCAGCAGCATTCCTTTCTCCTGTTCGGATCCTTGCCGACAACATCAAGACTTCTCAAGGATGTATGTCCAGTATTGTAGAAGCAGTCACTGGTAAACCCTTGATTCATGGCACTCGTAACCTGAAGCTGTTTTCCATCTCTAAGTGTAAGATTGCCTTCCTGCCTATACTGGTTGCACTGATTGACTGTAACACATCTTGCAGTCGAATTCTTGTTGGTTGTCTCAGCAAGATAATCATTGTAGAGATCATTATCCTCAGTACCAGTGATTCCGCAAATCTCATTGCAGGTCTCAGGCATTGCAGTCATGTAATAACGGTCAGAAACCTTTATGGCATAATCAGACTTAAGAATCCTTCCGCTTGCCTTTGGAATAAAAATCCTGTAGACATCATTGCCGACAGGCTCTTTCAGCTCATATATCTCAGTCTCTTTTCCTGTCCTGTCCTGTATCTCAAAGCAAGTGTCTTCAGTAAGAGTCCTCTGGAATTCCTCTGAAGTTGAGATTTTCGAGCATTCAACAGCTGTCAAAGGCTGTCCCCTGTATGTCAAGTCATTCTGGCAATAATTAAGCTCTTTTGCCTTTTCAACCAGCTCATAATCCTGTTTTTCCTGAGTCCATCTGGAAGGGGCTGCATGGCAAAAGACACGGTCGCAAGCCCATCTGTATACATCATAATTATTTGCTTCAAGATCCCAAGCATTAGAGCACTTCTCAAAACAGACAGGCATGCAGGCATCAGGTATCTTATCCTGAAAGCTTGGATCCATAAGTTTTGCAATCGGATTAGTGATCTTGTTGATTATCTCATCATCCAAATAGCCTTCAGACTTGAACTGCTGCAGGCAGGCTTTGCAATTCTCCTGTTTTCCAGAAGACTCTGGATCAGGGGCAATACTGTCAACAATATTTCCGAAAAGATTATCATAAGTGCAGGAGTATCTTCTATAGACCTGAATCCCAAATTTTGTGATAAAAGAAGCAACACAGCCGATTGTGACATATTCAAGGATCTGATTTAAGTTCTTGTTGATTGTCTCAATAGTCTTGATCGCATCCTGCATTATCCTTACACCGTCATAAAGAAGCCAATCTGGCAATACATCAGTGAAATTTATCATTGCATTATCAACAGCATAAGTGACCTCTTCGCAAGATGCCTGAGAGCCTGATCTCATCTTGCCCTGGAACATTTCCTGATACCCGACAGTGATCATCAGAGGAAATCTCATCTCATTGTTGATTGCCTTGAACCAATCTTTCCATTCTTCAGCATCAAAATCCATCAATTCATCAACTTTGTTAAGACGGCATGTTACATAAGCCATGTTGCCGTCAGGATTCATCTCTGCCCTGCAAGAGCTCAAGGCCTTGCAGGCCCAGTCATAATCTGGCTTTGTCCTGATATAATCATCGCATGCATCATGGATTGAGACTGTGTTAACTCTTGTCGATGATCTAGTGTCCCTCGAATTATTCACATCTATATCGCCCTCGCCATGATAAGAAAATTTGAAATAAAAAGCAATCTCCTCAGTGCCTTCTGAAAGACGCTCTGCACTCAACCATGATGGGCTGTTGTATTGCGACAATTGCGCAATGCCCCAAGTGAAATTACCAGACCAGCAAGATCCGATTGTGTAAGATACCTCTTCAACAACCTGTTTTCCAGCACGGTCAGTTGCCCTGAAAGCAAGATTGACCTCATCATATGCACCAAGATCACGAGTCCTGCCTGCAAGGCTCTCATCACCAGGTCTAACAACATTAGCATTCAATGAGCCTCGAATATAAGTCATAAGATTGATATTCTCAAACTCAAAATATCCGTCCTTATCTGCATTAGTGGATTCTTTGACATTGCCGATTGTAACCTGCAATTCAGGAAGGAGGGCTTGTTCAGGATCTCTTGCACTTGGAGTTGCAGCAACCTTCTGACCCTGCAGAGCAAGCTCAACCTTTGAATAAGGCTCTGTAATCCCCTGGATGTCAACAGAATTTGCAAAGTGCTCATAGATCATTATACCAGGCCTTGGACTAGTGATCTCGATTGTGGGCGGCTCAGAGTCAACTAAGGTGGCTCTTCTAACTTCAACAGTATTATTGCTGAGGTCTGTTGCCTTGAACAGGAACAAATTCCTGCCTTCTTCCAGATTAAGCGTTATATTGAATGATACATTTGTCGTGAATGAATCAACCCTTCTCAAGTTCTGGTTTTCATTGCAATCAATAGTGATAGGCTCTAAGAGCACAGCCCTTCCATCCTCCCCATCATTAGGGGTTGTGACAGAAACAATCATTGACCTTGGACTCTCAAGACATGACTCATCCATAGCAGATATCTGGTATTGATATCTTGTACTTTTATCAACCAAGACATCATTATAAGAATCATATGATTCAGGAGATGTGATTGCGATAGGGCCTTTGTCACTCCTGTAAACAATATACTGCAAGAAATCAGACTCATTGTTCTGGTTCCATGATAATTCAACAGAATTCCCTGAAGTAGCATTGACCTTTAATCCAACAGGGGTTTTTGGAGGAACATTATCAATATCTCCAGATATCTCATAAACTTCTATGTCAACTAGCTTGTTGACTGAACCCCTTAATGTATACTGTCTTGCCCCTATAAGGCCTGGCATTTCAGAGATTGTCAATACTGGAATATCCAAGTCAACAAAGATTGGAAATGATTGTGTATTGTTCTCTCCAGTTGCACTGATAGAAGACACATCAATATTGTTCTGCCCAGATCTTAATATAAGATTATTGAATCTTGCAGTCCCATTGGCATCAGTTGTTGATCTCCTGTAATCAGCCCTGCTATTGACATTGACCTCAATTATAGTAGAGGGATCTGAAGTTACTGCAATATTTATGCTGGTCTTGTCAATCCTTTCAGGTATATCAACATAGAATGTTGGTGCTGGAGCACTTGGAATTGTTGTGGATGTTGTTGATGTAGTTGTAGTTGTAGAGCTAGTTGTTGAAGTTGTAGAAGTAGTGGATGTAGTAGATGTTGTTGTAGTCGGATCTACAAGCAATGGAATGAATTCAGATCTTGAGCCTGTGACCAATGGAGCAGTGTCAGGATCTATCGGAGTCACTTTTCCAAAGATAATTTGTGCATATCCTGATGATTCAATTGAATCTGAGACAAGGATTTGTCCAGACACTGAATCAGCAAAACTAAATGGGAGAGTGAAAAGTAATGAAATGACAATGATTACAGCCAAATTATTCATTACAATCAAATTATTTTTCATCATCTGATACGAATTCAATTTGGAAATGCCTCCATATTGAATTCCTCCTCAATTTTTTTAACTTTTTTCATCTCCCTAATTTCTCGTTTTTAATTTAATATCATTTTTTTGAATTTGAAGCGCATGTATTTCGAATCGAATTCTGACTTAATTCTATTTATCCAACCAACAGTTCTGGCTTAGGCACTTTTTCTGAATATCCTCTTATTCCCTGAAGGAAAAGGTAATTTCTTTCATTGTCATCAACAGAGCCAGGCTGATGAGTGACAACATGGAATCTTATCTTTGAAGCATAATCAATATCATTCATGTTCGGAGTCCAATCACCTTCATAAGCGCCGACAATATTCTCTCCAACACTCACAAAGATCGAGACCTTATACTTGATCCTCTCATCTGCATACAGCCTGATAGGAAGGCTGAACTCATCATCCAAATCCTCAACACCAGTGACAGGGTAAACAGCGTAATTGTCAAGGTCTTCCTTGTCATAAGGTGTTACAATAATAGTTGCAACTTGATTGAGGCCAAGAGGGAATTCCTGCGCAGACACCTCTTCATCATCAATCAGAGGATGCATGACAACCTCAAATGCATCAAAATCCTTGACCCTCTCCATATTTATCTCATAAGGACCTTCAAATTCAGTGTTGATATTGCCGAATGCATTTGCATCTATATAACCAGTCTTGTTAGCTTTTAGAACTGCATTCACGCAATATGGGACTTTTGTCTGCAAAGCAGGGATATTACCAAGATCAGGGATGAAATCAGTCTTTCCGATAGGACAAGACAGAAAACCGCAGACAAAGGTTATATCAACATCCTCAATCTCAAGATTTGTGTTCTGGTTCCATGCAATAACAGTGATATCATAGTCAGAATCATCAGTAGTGCAATACTCTTCAAGGTCAGCTGAATCAACAGGCTCGGTTATAGTCCTTCCCAAAGAGGAATGATCAGGCAGGTTATGGTTGATGACAACATTTGTGGCAAACTCGAATACATACTCCATATTATTGCTTGTGGCAAAATCCTTGACCCTGATGATGACAGGAAATTCAACATCATAGGTGAAATGCCATATATTCAGGCAAATAAAAGTGTACATGTTCTCTGCCTGCTCAGCATTCGAAGACAATCTGCCGTCCTTGCTCGGATTTGCATAAATATTAAATGGGAAATTGTCATCAAATATCACAGCTGCCTTCATATTATCATCAGGCTCAATACCTGCATCCCATAAATAATGAAGATTAAAATAGGATGACTCATAAGTGTCTGGCTTATCAGGAACACTGATGAACTTATCCTTATCATAAGGCAAATTCACAAACCTGATATAAGGATAATTCACCCTGATCAACTGCTTTAATCTACTGGTGATTCTTGAAAGGCTCCATTGCTTTCTTCCGCACTGGAACTCAACACCTGTATAAGGAATCTCATCCTCAGGAGTCATTGCAATCAGGTCAATGACCTTGTCCTCGAGAAAGAGATCCCTGTTCTCAGAATCAAAAATATTCAATGCAGTGCTGAATGCTTTCTTAAACCTTATTGGAACTGAGACACGGAACCCCTGGATATCCCTGTTAAGCTCATCTGTGTTAAGATCAAGGACCTTAAGGGGATAATCAACATTTACAATAGTTGAGCTGTCGCCATAGATCACCTCAACATCAGGAACATTCAGCATAGGGGTTATATTGAAATCAATAAAGCCAGAGAAATTCAGGCAATTCTGCAATCTGTTCTCAATATATCTTGTAAGTTCAGATTTGGTAATATCTAAAGTAGGCGAATTATTGATGCCATCATAAAACCAGAAAGGATACTCAATATTCCCAAACAAGTCATTCCTCAAGTAAGCTTTTGAATTAAACCTGATATTCTCAGGAATATCAATATAGCCTCCCTGCTTACCCTGGATCTCCAATCCCCTGATGGCTGTCAACTCAATGCAGGACTCAACATATTCCTTAATTGGCATGACTTTAGGAGAAATAATTTTAGCAGGCTCTTCAGAGGCAAGTCTGATAAGGAAGTAAGAGCCTGCTATAATTATAAGAAATATGCCTATGATTATGAAAACCGTAACTTGCCCCTTTTTTAACATCTTAAAACACAAATTCTTCCTTATTACATATACTCCTGAATATTAGAGTATTTAAGTTTTTTCTTTTATAAAGATGTCTGTTCAATTTCATAATCTGTTCACACTTTTAATATTCTTCTAGTTTTCTTCTTTTTGGTGATATTAATGAGTGATTTAACTAAAAAGAAGCGAAAATGGATTATACATCAGTTTAGAACTGGTAGAAGTGCTACATCAATAGCTAAAATACAGAAGATTAGCAGACGTTATGTTTACAAACTCGCTGCTAAGTATAGTAAGGAAGGGGTTATTGCTTATGAGGGTAAGAAATCAGGAAGACCAAAACAACCTCTCAACTCTACGTTTATCAAGAAAGTAGTTGAGATACGAAAATCAGATGATTATGGTAGTGAGAAAATACACTATGTGATGACTCACAAAGGGTTTAGAGTTTCACAGAGACAGATACAAAGAATCCTTGACGAACAAGGATTAACTGATCCTTGTCCTAAAAGAAGAGGTCGAAGAAAGTATGTAAGATATCAATGGCCAATAAGCAATTATATGTGGCATTGTGATTGGAGTGAATACAAGGGATATTGGTATTGTGTTTTTATAGATGATAGAAGCAGGAGAATAATGGGTGCTGGAAAGTTTAAGCATGCTACAACAAAGAATGCCTTATTTGTGCTTTACCAAGCAATCTTAGGTAATGGTGTTTGTCCAGTAATTCTATTAAGTGATAAAGGACCTCAATTCTACGCCAATAAGTATGATAAGACAGGAAAGAAAGGCATATCCGAATTTGAAAAAGAACTAGAAGAGCTAAGAATCAATTTTTGGACATCTCGACGAAATCACCCTCAAACAAACGGCAAGATGGAGAAATGGTTTGACACAATGAAGAAAAGATTTAAGAAACACCCAGATGAGAACCTACAAGATTTTGTGAAATGGTATAATGAAGGAAGAATACATCATGCATTAGCTTATGACACACCTGAAAAAGTATATTGGGAAAAAGTGTGAACTAATTTCGGAATTGAGAACAGATTTCGGAATTATACTCTTTATCGTCAATAGAAAGAAAAACGATTTCAAAAGTAGTTCACAAATACATATCTCATTGTATGTGGTGTATCATTTATAAAGTTTAAAAATGACATATATACTCTAGAAGTGAGAACTACTTTCGGAATTATACACTTTATAAAGATGTCTGTTATCCCGAAACTGCTTCCGGTCACGAAACTAGTTCCGCTTTGAGTTCTTCCCATACTTGTCTAGGAGTCTTGTAGTTTAGACTCATGTGTGGTCTTTTTGTATTATAGTGTTTGATGAAGTCAGTTATGTTATTGAATGTTCCTGTTGCATATTCTGTTTTGTATGTTAAGAACCATCTTTCTACTTTGCCGTTTGTTTGTGGTCTGTTAACTCTGGCTAAATAATGTTTTATGCCTAATGCATCTAGTGTTATTCTGAATTGTGTATTTGATTGTAACACACTTCCTTTGTTAGCATAAAATTGGCTACCATGATCAGTCATTATTGTTTTTGGTTTTCCGTAGTTTGCTATACCTGTTTTTAACAAGGCTATAGTGTTTTCTGCTGTAGCCCCCCTAAATATTCCATAACTAGTTATTAATCTTGTTCGATCATCTATGTAAACACTAATTTGTCGTCCAGAAAAAGGGTCATAACTCCAATCAGTATGCCACATATCATTAGGACATGGAAGCTCGTATCTAACCCACTTCCTAGACTTCTGCTTCTTAACATTCGGCTCTACCAAACCAGCCCTAACCAATAACTTCTCAATCTGCCTATGACTAATACAAAAACCTTTCTGCTTAAGCAATTGCTCAATACGACAAGCACCATAACCAAAACGCTTCCTCAAATCAAGAATAATAATCCTAGCATTCTTGCTAAGAGATGTCTCAGGACGTCCAGTTTTATGGTCTTTTAAACCATCCCAGCCAAACTGATTATATTTTTGTATGATCTCTCTAACAGCCCTGCAAGTAATTCCTTGAGCTAAAGCAAGTTTAGAAGAAGATATACCTTTAAGCCTTTGATTAACTATCCACACTCTTTTTTTGAAATTTAATTTGTACATATTAACCACCAAAGGCGGTTAATTAAGCGGAAGTTAAAACGTGATAGCACACTTTATAAAGATTGTTTAAAGCTAAAATTTAATAATAAATATAATCCGAAAAGTATATATAAATCCCTATCCAATCAGTTTATAAATTGAAAAATTGTAAAGGCCAGATAACAATATTTATTATTTTAGGAATATTATTGCTAATAATAATTTCTGCCCTATTAATAAGTAAAAATTATGAATTTCAAACAGACAAATCTCAGATAGTATTAAAAAACAAAATTTCGACTGTCAAGTCATATATAGAATCTTGTGTTGAAAATGTTGGTGAGAAAGGCATTGAGTTTATTGCTTTGCAAGGGGGATATTACAATGCCACTCTCTTAAGCATAACATATTCAGGCAATAATATCCCATATTATTGGTATAACAGCAATAACTATATGCCACAAATTGAAATAATAGAACAAGAACTGGCAAATTATATTGAAGAAAATCTACAGACTTGCACAAGCAACTTTTCAAGTTTTAGAATTTTGGGTTATGAAATAAAGGAGGATGAATTGAATGTTAATGTTGATTTCTTAGATGGATCCACTTTGATATCATTAGATTATCCTCTGAAAATAATCTATAATGATTCGACAACAGATCTAGAAGATTTTGCAGTTAATCTTGATTATGATTTCTTAAAATATTATAATATTATTGATAGGATTATAGGACATCAGGGAAAATTTCCATACTCTGTGCCTATCGGGAATTTGATTGATGAGGCATCAAAATCCAATTTTACATTTGAAACCTTGCATTCTGACAATAGTGTGATATTTATTTTAACATTTAATGATACAAAACAATTAAAATACGCTTTTGGCTCTATTTATAAATTTAATAATATAACTGGAAAACAAGAAAAAGTCATTATCGAACCAATTCCAGTGTTTAATATCCGAAACCATCAAAAAATAGAATATAAGGTAAATGCTTTTGGAAACAACCTTACTTTTTTTGATGATTCAGATTTATTTGATATTGAACCTAAAACAGGCATTATTCTCCTAGATACACTTAGTCTAACAAATGCAGTGACTCATGTATTGATAAAAGCTGTTGATTATGAAGGAAACCAAGACCAAACTGTCATTACTTTTAATTTAATTTTCCCAGATAAAAAACCATTAATTGATCCTATAGGAAACCTTACTGCTTTTGTCAACCAAGAATTTAATTATACAGTCCAAGCAAATGATCCTTCCGAGAGCTATCTTTTATATCTGGATGATACATCATTATTTGATATTAATACAGCCACAGGAGAGATTATATTTACACCCAATTATACAGGTAATTATACAATCAAAATAACCGCATTGAATAAAGAAGGCCACACATTTCAATATATGAGGTTAGAAATAACATGAGAACAAGAATATTATCATATATTTTGCTAAGCATGATAATATTAGGCCTTGCCTCAGCAATAGATGAAGATTATGGTGAGAGCCAAATACAAGATAATCAGCCAACAATTGAAGAACAATTTGATGCAGATCCAGTCACTGCTTTTAAAGAAAATCCAGCAGGTTCATGGCAATATCTTGAATCAAATCCCTCTCAAATGAATGACCCAGATATCCTCGAAGCATCTTTTAATAACAATCCAGAGAAGGCAGCCACTATCATTGACAGCAATACAAATCTTCTAGATAATAATATAATTATGGGCCGTGTTGAGCAAGAGGGAATCAATAATGTCTTCATATTCAATAATAATCCTAATCTAAAAAATGAATGGTTGAGACAAAAAAGCATAACAGATAATGGAGTCCAGATAGAAAGTTATGATGGATCAATCATAAGAACTGCTGGAATAGAGGGGACTTCTTTTAATCCTGACGATTTTCCAGGAGCATCTGTAGAAGAATCAGGCAGACTAGTTCTTCCAGATGAAACAACTATTTCAAGCGGAATTGTGACTAGAACAGATGATGATGCTATCATTATAGCACCATTTGAATATTCTGATGGAAACATTCTTTCAAACTCTGAAATTAATGGCCAGATATATTCTTCTGGTCAAGAAATGATACTAATAAGAGATGACTCAGGGTTATTGACAATTTCAGGAGATAATGTAATAATAGGAGATTATGATGCTCATGAAGGGATATTTACAGGATCAATAACACTTGACAGTGATCATATTAATCTTAATCCAGGAACTCAATATACAGAGATTGGATCATCAGGCCAAAAATTTGCCACATTCAATGTACAAGGTGATAATCCTGCTGAATATCATAATGAACAAGTAACTGATCATAGACAAGTAAACTATATTGAAATAGATGACAATGGCAATGTTATAATTAATCCAATAGATAGTGATATTATTGTCACAAATCATGCATTAACCTCGATTACAATAAGACCTATTGAGGATGACAGTAGAGTCATAATAGGAGAGGAAGATGTGATCTTCACAATTGGTCCAGGAAATGATATTATTTATCAAGGCAATCCTTCTATGTTATCTACTCAAATTACAAGAGAGTATTATGATGATGGGGAACTGCATAAATATATAATTAGTCCAGAAAATAATCATGAAGGAACAACTTATGTCAGATGCAGTGAATGTTTTCAGGTTGGAATCTCAAGAAATAATGCAGGTACTATAAGAGATATTCGTGTTAATCCAGGAAGATATTCTCAAGATAGATTAAGAACTAGCGGTTATAATGTTGATAATAGCGCTGAAAAGTTCACATTTGAAGTAACTGACGGGTTTGCACTTCCAAATAAAGACAGCTTTTACATCTCAATTGACCAAGATGTTGAAAAACTTTCCATCTGGCCCAGCACTTCTGGAACACCTGTTCAAGGAAATCCTGACAGACTTGAGGGCGGTCAAACTTGGAGAGATACTTCAATGGATCTTTTCCCTGATAATTCTGGAGACAGGGGTGGAGAAGCAGTATTTTTTGGAAATTCTGAAATAATGCTAACATTTGATGATGTAAATGGCAGGCCTGATTTAAGTTTTTTGCCAGAAAATGCCAGAATTGAAATGGGAAAAAGCTGGACAAACAATAATTGGTATGGTAAAGGAGTCATTGGAAAATCCAATCTAGAGGATGGGACAGAAATATATTGGAGAGCAGGTCATTTGTCAGCATTTTCAGATGAATGGGAAAGTTCCTCTTCTGATGGAATACCTGTTTTTACTGGACGTTCAGGAGTTGCTGGAGAAACTATAAGCAATGAACAGGTTTCAACACGTTCTAATAATGTTCATATTGACTTAAGTGTATTTGGAGCAGATGGAACTGTTTACAATCCAATATATTTCTTGCATGAAAGAACTGGTCAAAGTGTTGGAGTATCTCGAGAAGAAATGATTAATGCAGAAGGGGCAAGAAGAAATGCTAAATTATCCAGATAACAATATTAATTCTTTTTTATTATGTTTATATAAACATCATATAAAAAAATCCTGATAAAAGCAAATAATGCCAGAATCAATATAGTGTAGGCAAAGCTTGATAACAATGGGATGTTTAGAAATGAAAGATAATAGATTATTGCAAATATGATCAAGTAGATTATGAAAAATAAGGTCAAAGGAAGGATAAGTTTTTCGAATAACTTGATTCCGTATTTTATTGAATTCATGATGCTCTTGAATGTTTTTTGGCCTATTAGGAAGAAATATGTTGCTAAATATGCAAAATATGCAAACACAAAGATGATGTAAGGGGATAAGTCTATTGATGATTCTCCAAGGAAAAATGAGAAAAATGCCATGATTATCAGCAATATGATCATCAAGACAAAATTAAGTCTTAGATATCTGAAGAAAAACTTTTTTGTGAATTTGGTTTTTGATATATTTGACCAAATCATGCCTTTGAACAGTGTGTAAAGGATTAGGGCAATGATTAATGCTATTATAAGAATTACTATGAAATAGATGACAAATGATCTCATGGCTTCAACAGAACCAGCCATCTGAGTTTCCAAAGCCTCTGTAATCTCACCGCTCATAAGCTGGCTCTTGATTGAGTCAAGCCCGACATCCTCTAATGAAGTTGCTTTTTTTTGGATAAGCAATAAGAATGCCATTGCAATGAAGAAAAAAGAAACATAGAACAAGAGGTCGATGAAAGCAGTCATCAAAAGCTTATTTGGCTTCTTGAATATTATCAGTGAGTTTTCCAGCTGTGACAGGACATACTTATAATTGTAGATGAGTGAGACTACCAATATTATAGATATTCCTAAAATCCATTGAATTATGTTAGGCATTTTATCTAGATCAATTATTACCAATCACTTCCTGCAGCACCAGACCCTTGTGAAGGAGTTCTCACTGTTGTTGGACCACCTGTGTATTTAGAGAACTTATTGCAGACCTCATCTCTTGACTCTGTGGCAAAACTATCACCAAAAGTCCTTATAGGAGTCTCAAACACAATGCATACTTTATCATAATTAAAAGGGGATTCTTTGACTAAAAGATTTTCTGGACCAACACGCTTTATCTGGCCTGTGCCAAGCTCAATATCCTCTGGATATATTTTATTTCTAACTCCTGGACCAATCACTTCAACATTGAATATCATATCCTGGTCACTCAACCTAAAACCTTCATTTTGCACAGAACTAGGATGGTTCTGGACAAAATAAGAGATCTTATAGATATATTTCATAGAATTATTCGCAAGATCAGGATACTCAATCTTCTCTCCCTCAATATGGGCAGCAATGCCTATCAGACCATCAGGAGTCTCAACATAGACCAATGATTCATCATCTAAGACAATATTTGAGGCACATATCTTTGAAGCCCAATATTCAGTGCCAAGATACATCTTTGCAAAAGCCTGATCAACCTTCTCTCTCCATTCCTGCAAAGTCTCATCTGGGATGAATAAAGACGAGAATCCAGCCAAACCCCTGAATTGGGTCAAAGATCTGGTTGCATCAGAGAAGAATCTCCTGTGGCTGTATTGTTTTCCAAGCTTCTGATATTTTGCAAGCTGTTCAGCAGATATTCCTGCTTCTGAAGGACTGATTGTCACATCTGGATTTTCAGGATTTACTACGCCAACAAATTCACAGCCAGCATAGATGCCGCAGTCAAATTTTAACCAATATCCCTGAGGACTTCCATCTAATTTGTCTGGCTGTACAAAGAATATCTCCCTTCCTTCTTCATTAACTCTTGAAATCTCAGTCCAGACATCAATGATTTTACCATCCTCTATCTCAACATTCTGGAATCGATGCTCTCCATAGACAAGGTCATTGCCATGATGCTCAGTTGTAATAGTTGACCTTTGAGGTACCTGTACAAATGCACTTCTCTCATCTTCAGGCAATTCTTGGTTAGCCTCAAATTTAGAGGCAGTTATCCTATTGCCATCCTCATCATAATAGATTTGAGCGACTATATCATTTGTCCTTCTGATTGTGCCTTGGAAGACTGAATCATCATCAAATTTAGATCCTTTATGATTGACATACCTGATTGTGTCACCGCCAGCCCGAATAACCAGATCATCAACCTCATAACCTGCAACAAACACAGCACCTTCAGGCAAGCCTGACAAAAGGTTGAATTCCTGCTGCATGACCTGGATTCTTGCATTTGGATCTGCAATGCTTTCAATAGGTGAAATATAATATACATCAAGAGGTGCTCCTGGCTTTCCATCAACAATCGGAACTGGCTGGAGCAGAGCATAATCACCTTTGATTGTGACATGCAGGGCATCGCCAGCTGAATAAAGATTTTGTGGATCAGCTACTGATGAACCATAAATATTTCCATCTTTATCAACATACAATGGCTGACCGTTTTGCTGGAGGTATTCTTGGGATGGTTCTAATGGTTTTATTGGTTCAAGAGTAATAATTGAAGTAGTACCAGGAGTAGTAGTGCTTACTTGAATTAAATTAGGGTCAATCTCTTTTAATGCTTTGATAAACTTATTTACATGAGCTACAATAGATGGTCCTGTCTCTTGGTCTCCAGTGGCTGCAAGATAATCTTGCCAAGTCTTTATTCTTCCATTTGGACCTGTTCCACTATAATATCGTGCCACTGCTATCTGTAAAATCTGATCATCAGTCAAACCAAGATTATTAGCTCTTGCAAATTTAATCTGTTCATCAAGTACAACCAATCCAAGCTCAGTGCTTGTCTTAGGATCATTTAAATTGATAGGAGTAGATAAATCCATCAATGCTGCCCTTATTTTGTCTTCACGAGCTTTTCTTTGAGCAGGAGTTTCTGGTCCAGGATCAGGATATCTTTCATTAATAGCCCTGATTGCAGGATCATTCCTTCCTAAAACATCTACAGCAGTGCTTGGCTGCACCTGAAACAAGCCAACTGCTCCAGTAACACTGTCAGGTGTATTCACATTGAGGCTTGACTCCACTTGTGCAACTGCAATAGCAACATTTGGATTATTTAAGATTGGATCATATTTTCCTTGATTGCTGTTTAAAACATCAACTATTGTCCTGACACCTGGATTAGTTGATCCTGTGGAATAAGCCACTGCTGTTGAAGGTGTTGATTGAGGTGTATCTGTCCTGATATAAGTCAAAGAACCTTCACTCATGATTTGATTAAATGCGTCTCGATTGATTTTTACTTTGGCTCCATTCTCATTCACAACAATAATATTTCCTTGTCCATCATCGACACTGTCAATCCTATAGATGTTTTCACCATCACTATGAGTATATCTATAAACCTGGTTTGGCTGAAGCCCTGATGGTTGTCCTGCTGTAGTTCCAGGCAATGACTGAGACATTGGAGCCTCACTTACCCTGATTAGATCCATCTTTGCCTGTATGCTGGCGATTGCAGCATCGATATTTGTTTTTTGGACATCATTTGCACCTGATTTAACCTTATTAAGTTCATCAATTGTTGATTGAGATGATCCTATAAGCGCTAATGCCTCAACTGCCTGATCATGAGTAACCCTATTATCAAGCTGGGTTCTCCATTGTTCTTCGTTCTTATTATCATGAATAAGTGTATTTGCCATTGCACTTGTCAAATATGGCTGTAATGTTTGTTCATTTAAGATTCCAATTCCATAAGTTGTTCCAGTTCCAGCACTTGCTGCAACACGTGGACCTCTATAATTAAAACTGTCTTCACCTAAAACCCAAGGAGGAATAATAATAGTATTAGGATTACTTGGATCATCACCTAAAAAAACATAATTAGTCCTTAATTTATCATCTTCAACTCTTTCTAATCCATGTGCAAAGCCATAATCCTGGATAAAATCTTGAAGTGTATTAACATCATCATCAAAAGGCCCTGAATTCTCATTGACTAAATCAAATTTCCTTCCTTGCTTAGTATTTCCATCCCATTTAATAGCTACTAGATCTCCTCCTAAGGTTTGCCATCCTGGATTTTCAGTTATCCAATACCTGCCATTCAACCTTGGATCTGTCTCCCCTATATGTTCAACAAGATATCCATTTATTGTATTACCATCAGTTGTTTTTCCAATTATTGTTAATTTTCTTGTAGCATCAAAAAACAATTCTTGATCATCCCATGATGAAACATCAAGTCCACCAACAGCCATGCCAGTAATCCTGACAACATCTCCTGTGATTGCGCTGGAACCAGAATCAAAAGAGGAGTCAGAAATGACTCCTAAATAAAATATGGAGGTAATGAGGACAATGAAGAGCAGGGCAACCTTGAGGTGATGATAATCATCAGTCTTTGCCCTCTTCCTGTATTTTGTTTTCATCCTGTTCTTGATTTCGACGAGTGCAGTCGGAATCTGCTTGACTTTAGCAATCGGATAAAATATGTCCTTATGGAAAGTAAGCCTCTTTGATATTCCATTTCCATTCTTTTGTTTTTTGTTTTTCATGTTTGAAATTATTTTTTCTTCTTTGATTATTTTATTTTTTCTGATTTTAATTAAATTTAAATCATTAAATTCGAATTCAATTCGATGTTACTTTAGATTTGAATTCCTCCTCAATTTTTTAATTTTTTTGTCTCCTCAATTTTTTGTATATTTTCTTAATTTTATTCTTTATGAATTTGAATGAATTGTTTATTTCACATCAAATTCTGAATTTATTGATTTATTTGGATTATTTACTTGGCCTCCATATCATCCTCTATCTTTCCAACAGTGAACTCTATTCCGAACTCATTCAATCTTTTCTGGTGGTTGTCGATCTCGATATTTTTCCTAATTCTCATCATCTCCTGCATCCTTGAGCTGCTTGCAATAATCATTATTGATCTTCCATGAATCAGCATTGATGATATTCATTACCTGGCCGACAACCTCTCCGACCAGAGACAATGTCTGGACCCATCCGCACCATTCCATCTCAGCCAGCCATGTGGCAGGCTCGCCTGGGATGCACTTGGGCTTGCAGATATAAGCAAATGGAATTGCCAATGCTGACAATGGATCAGACAAAGCACCTTTGACCAATCCTGTGAAATAATCAAAAAATGCAGTGAATGGGATCAAAGCAAAGAGTTCGCCGAACACATATTTGCAATAAGCATAATCCTTCTGGTCTTCACAGGACTGGATAGGAACACCATTCCCCTTGACACCTTCCTGCAGACAAACCCCATACATGCACTCAATCTGCCTGATCTTCTCAATCCCTGCAATTATGCCAGGGATGCAGCCAGTGACCAGAGCAACAACAAGATTATCTTTCGCATTCATATACTGCCTTGGGTCAAGGCCAGAATTATCCTTGATATAATCCCCGACATCCAATTTTCCTAACTGCCCATAGCCCCAATCAGGCCATGTTCCAAGGGCGCTGCTTATCCCATCAAGGGAATTGCTGAATCCGTCAGACAGTTCAGAGAGGCTGAATTTTTTCTTTTCAGCGCTCTTTCCTTTTTCATCCCCTTTAGCAGGAGTCTGGGACTTTCCACCTGTCATCCTGCAATTGATGAATTCACAGAACTTGTCACCAAACTTGAAAAGATATTTATGGTTGATCTCAGCAGCCTTATCAATCTCACAAGTAGTCTGCCTGACAGGATCAATAAAAGGAAATGCAGGAGTGGTCTGAACAGCCAATGAAGCAGTTGCAGTAGTGCTGGCAAAAGTCCTTATCACAAGCCAAGCCCTTGTCACAGTGTAAAGGATATCGCAAATCTTCTCAGCCCAGAAAAAGAGCTTATGAAGCCAGCCAAGGATATTCCACAATCCCTCAGCCTTTTTCTTTGCCTTGTCAATCTTATCCTCAATATTCTCTCCAAAATCACCTTCTGGATTATTGTAAAAATAAATATTGACAGTGGCGTTCTCAATCTCAGGATTCATGATAAGATTATCACCGACCCTGGACTGGATTACAAAAGGGCAGATCAAAGTTATCTTATTGATATTCATCTTTGCCCTTGCAAGAATTATCTCAATTATAGGATCAGTTGAATTGATATCATTCACCAATGAAGCGCTTGAGACATATTGGGAAGCAGAACCATTGGCTTCATCACCAAAGCATCCAGCCATATCAATTGCCATGAGCTTTGCATTGTTTGTATCAAGCTTGACAACACAATACACTTTCATGTCAACATAAGGTGTGACTTCCCTGTCAACAAGGCTTGGGCTGCAGACAACATTTGAATTCCAATAATTAGGATTTTCCTCATCTGACAATCCCAAAACTTTCACAGGATGATTCACAGTGATATTATTGCCAAGATTGTCTGTAAAGGTCAGCCTGATATTCTTTGTATAAGGACCAGACCTGTCAATCGCAGATGTTGACCATGAGCAGAACCAATCATTTCCAGACTGGGCGCAGGAACCATCAACAGCAGACTCATCTGTGATAAAAGAAGAGAGGTCAGCCACAGCTGATAGGGAAGATTTTTCCCTGACTGTAGCTGAGATCTCCATAGACGCTCCAGTTGTAGGCAATCCATCTATCAATGGATTTTCCCCTGCAATGAATGTGACACTAACATTGACAACAGTCGGAGGCGACCTGTCAACAGTAATAAGTCTTGTCAAGTTGCCAGTAACCTTATTCCCGAGGTCATCAGCAGAATTTGAAGCAACAGAGATATAGCTGTCTCCCTCAATTATAGGATTTATCCCAGTGAAAGTGCATGATGTTGAAGAGCATGAATCAGCCTTGACAACACCCAATCCAAGAGACCTGAGATCAAGATATACATTTCCATCATTGAGGCCAATGCCATCCTCAACAAGATTGACAGTTATTGTCGAGCCATCCCTCACATAAGGGTCATTGTCAGTTGTGATTGAAGTGATCATCGGACCTGTACCGTCAATATCAATATGATGGGTAAAATCGCTCTTTGCATTATTGCCAAGCTCATCTCTTGCATAAACAACCAATGTAAGATCAGCAGATGATGTCAAAGAAAGCTGGATGTCCTGCCAGATGCAGAGATAATTCGTGCCTTGCCTGATGCAGCTTGCAGTCTTATTTCCAAGGCCATTGACGCCAGTAAAATCACCGATAACATTGCTCGTGTCAAGGTCATCCTCTGTTATCAATACTGAGAAATCAGCGACAGTAGGAAGAGGCTTAATATGTGTAAGAGAAGTTCCATCATTATCAAGGACAGACATTGTTGAACCAAGTACCGGAGAGCTCCTGTCAACTGTGACAGTCAATTCTCTTGTGTTTGAAGCCTGATCAAACATGTCAACAGCAACTGCCATTATTTTTGTAATGCCATCACCAAGTGACTCAGATGAAATAGAGAATGAACCTGACTCAAGGCATGATATCGCATCAAAAACCTTTGAATTGATAAGATTTGAGTCAGATATATTATTCTTGTAAAACCTGATCTCCTTGATGCCAGAGCAGTAGCCAGAGCATCTAGCTGTCCTGCAAGACCTGTCATTGACAACATAAGTAAGAGTCACATTGCCTGCACCAAGAGTTCTAGGAGTTGCAGTGAAAGAGCTCATGAAAGGCTCCCTATCATCAATCAGCATTGTGACAGTCTTAGTATCATCTGCATGGGACGGATTTATATCAGAAGAATTTTTATAATAATACAGTGTATAGGCGTAATCCTTTGACTCAAGAGTGTTTGATGCAGAAGGATACTCTAAAGTGCACTCATAATCTGCAGACTCTGTGCCAGTGCATGAGCCAAATTGTGACAATGTGCCAAGCCAGACCTGCTCTTTAGCAACCTGTCCACCACCTGAATCTAGCCTGACAGTGAAAGAGGTCTTGTCAGTCAATCTCCTGATGCCGTCAATGCCATCAGCCGATCCTTTTGCTGTAACTGAATTTATTCCGAGCAATGGGGTGAATTCTGACCTGCTGGACAATAAAAGGTCTTCAGATAGTGGTGTAAGCCTGCCAAACAGACCTGTTCCTGCATTATCATTCTGGATATCTGTGACTGACAATAAAACATTGTCAGAAGCAAAAGCACTGGCCATGTAAAATGGCAGGCAAACTACAAGGATGATCATGATGTTTGCAATCAATTTATTTTTCATGGTCTGATTTGAATTCATGGAAAAATCCTAAAGATTTTTGTGTCTTAAAAATCTTTTTGATTTTTATGACAATTCGGAAATGCATCCATATTGAATTCCTCCTTAATTTTTTTTTTAACTTCTTTACTCCTTATTCGGTTTTATTTTGGTTATATTTTCTTAGGAATTTGAATGAATTACTCATTTCACATCAAATTCCGACTTGATTTATTTTCTTGATTATTTTTCTTGATTATTTTTCTTGATTATTTTTCTTGATTATTTTTCTTGATTATTTTTCTTGATTATTTTTCTTGATTATTTTTCTTGATTATTTTTCTTGATTATTTTTCTTGATTATTTTTTTATATTTTATATTCTGATTATCATTTATCTTGATCATTTTTTCAGCTGAATTTTGGCTGCAGTTGAGCCTTGTATCTATTTGAATATCCTTCAATGTCGCTGATAACGCCTAGATCCTCAACTGAAGTGAAACTTCTGGGATCGACACCTATAGCATAAAGACTGATGCTGTCCTTCTCCATATCCTGCTCTGTTATTGTAAAATTAAGGTTTAATCCGCCAGAAGGCGACTCTGTCAAATCCAGTCCAGGAATATCAAGGGATCCCTGCTCTAAACTTGGTATGCTGACACTTTCATTCAGATATAATGAGATGTCAACTGAATAAGTCCCAGGAGTCAAAGTGACTGTTTCATCTGACCCTGCAATAAGTACAACAAATGCAGTGTAAGGCTGGTCAGTCAATTCCTGAAATCTCCTGAATGTGATGAAAGCCTCTTCCTTGGTCTCAAGATCTCTGACATCATTTGACAATGACCAAGTCTCTCCAGACTTGACAAGCATCTTCTTTTTCAATATCACTCTCTTCTCTTTCATGCCTGACAATGTTATGTCCAAGGATTTCTCCTGGTCAAGGTTTGTGTTGAATGGAAGTGAATAATCTGAATAATCAGGATTGAGGAATGTCACAATCCCTCCAAAGCATACAGGGAATTTTTCAGTCAATTCACCATTCTCATCAGTCTCACCCACAATGCATGAATCAGGACCGCAGGTATAGACAACACTGACACCTTCAATGCCTTTTTTGCTTGCAGCATCCTTTACATCAACTGAGATATTGCCGGTGTTTCTCTTGTCTGCATCGCAGAAAAAACTTGTTGTCCCCTGCCCTCCAATCAACTGCTCATAATCAACAGTCATCGGATGATTGTCTCTTAAGTTTGATTCAATGAAAAACTTGAAGCGGTAGCCGTTCTCAATAAAATTTGTGAGCTGATCAGGAGCATTTATCTCTATCAATACTGGATTTGAAACATCATAAAAGAACTTATACCTTTGGATGCCGATAAGAGCAACCAGATTAGATGAGATAGACATAGGACCGCATGTCGATCCTCTGCAGTTAAGGTCAAAGTAAGTGTCCCAGCCAGAATCTGGCTTGAAATAGGAGAAATAGACATTAAGGTCATTTGTAGGAAGATCATTAGGGATGTTTGTGCCTCTGTTGTACAATGCATCCAAAGTCTCAGAGGACATCACCCTCTGCTTATAATTTCTTGTGTTCTGAACCTGGAATAAAGGGATATTTGACTCCATAATTGTCTGCAATGATATCTCAATACCTGATTTCACCCAAGTCTCTCCTCCTCCAAAATCTACAGTCACATCAGCCATTGGAGGGATATTCTTGTCAAGGCCTGAGAAGCCCACAATCAGATTAGCAAGGTGCTTTTCAAGATAATTATAGTTGGCCTGATGCTCTGTCAATAATCTAGCAAGATCATATATTCTTCCTAAATCAAGAGGAAGGGATGTGAAAAATGATGAGAATTTATGGCTTCCCTCTGGATTGTCAGCATTTAATGGATAATCAAGCCTAACTATGATGTCCTTATCACCGACAGAGACATCTGACTTGTAAGAAAGCTCATTCTCAAAAGTATATCCCTGATCCTTGAATGCCTCAAAACCATTCAGGCATGTCCCAAGATTATTGTCAATATAATTCTGAAGATCAGTCTCAATAGAAGGCTCACCATCTGATTTTCTCAGATTAGGGAATCCAAATGAGAAACTACAGTCCTTGACACAGGCATTGCCTGATTCAAGATAATACCAGTATGCGACTGGAACACTTGCTTCTGTCAGGAAGTTTACAGCAGAACCTTCTGTAGGCTCAGAGCTAATTACTTTTCCAGATGCAATAGGATCAATATAGCCGCCGTGCATGCCTAATAATTTCAGCCCATCAACTGTTGTTGAGAGCATGCACTGCTCAACATAAAAATAGATTGACCTGAATTCAAGAGGGATCTCTTTAACCAAGACAGACTCACTTCCTCCTAATTCACCCTGAGTCTGGGTCCTTATAAACAGGACACTCGCAACTACGACTAAAAGGATTATTCCAACTATGATATATATTGTGACCTGGCCTTTCTTTGAACTCCTTTGAAGAGTTCTAAGAGTTTCAAATTTCAAACTTTTATTTCTTCTCATCAAACAACTCCTGAAAATGCTTTTGCATAAGATTTAGATCATATAGCTTCTGCTCCATAAGCTCTCTCGCAAGCATTGATTTCTTTTTTCCTAATTTTTTAGAAATCTTAGTAAGAAGACTGTCAATTTCCTTAGATACTGTAATCCTTATCTGTATACTCATGTGTATATCATTTTATCATTGAGGTTATATTTAAATTTTTCGATTTGATTGGCTTATTTTATACTAAATAATGTATAAATTAAGATTTTATAAAGTATTATTATACTTTGTTTGTGCTTATTTAAGTATATATAAAGAATTAATTAAGTATTTCCTTTAGATATTTGATATAGAATATGGGTCATTTATGCTTTATTTATGCTATATTAATATCTAATAATGTATACTTGTATTTAAATGTTGTGGAAATAGGTAAAGGGAGAGGGAAAGCAGAGAATTAGTGATCAGGAAGATTGTGGGAAAAGTGCTTTGTTAACAAATATAGAGAATTAGTCATGAATAAATTATTATTTGAGTTCAGAAAAAAGAAATCCAACAAATTTATATAGTAAAACACCAGAAAAAGAATAATAAGAGGGTGGATTGAAAAAGATGGTGAATAAAGTATTAGTGGCATTCATAAAACAGAATCTTGAAAAAAGATATGACATATACACAATCAAGGCTCATCTTATGCAGTCAGGGTATAGTGACAAGGATATCCAGGATGCAATTGAATATGTATACAATCCACCGACAAGACATGAGATACATCTTTCTAAGCCAGCAATAATAGTGGTAGTTGTCCTTGCAATACTCATGACAGTCTCAGCATTTTTCATATTCAGAGGAGGGCCTGAGCCAGGAGAGCTCCTTGATATATCATTAAAATCAAGAAGTGAAAAATCTATTTTACCAGGAGAGAAATTCAGCTTCCAATATGATATAACAAACACTGGATCAACAAGAAGATATGACATAATGATGGAGTTCCAGCTAGTGCACAGGGAGACAGAACAGATCATTGACTCATATGAGAAGACAATAGCAGTTGAGACAAGCAAAAGCGGTGTTGAGGAATTTGACATCCCTGCAACTGCTCCGCTCGGAGCATATTTTGTAAAAGCCACTGCAAAATACAAGAAAGAGGAGGCAAAAGCATCATTATCAATAAATGTCATTGAAGAGACTGCAGAAGAGACTTGCTTTGACGGAGTGAAAAACCAGGATGAAGAAGGCATAGATTGCGGAGGAATTTGCCAGGAGTGCGAGACATGCTTTGACAACATAAAGAACCAGGATGAAGAAAATGTAGATTGCGGCGGATCATGCTCTCCATGTGCAAGCGAGACTACAACAACAACTTCAACAACACAGGTTTATAGACCTCCAACAGGAGGAGGGGATGACAGACCATCATGGGAAATACTTGATGAGATAAAAGAGATCTCTCTAGCAGATCCTGACAAGGCTGCCAAGGAATGCCTTAAACAGACCACAGACATCAAAGACAAATGCTTCTTGAATCTAGTGCAGGTCACAGGAAGCAGAAGAAGCTGTGAGCAGATAAGTGATTCAAACAAAAAAGACAGCTGTTTCCTGTTTGCAGCGACAATAACTGTATCAAGCAATATCTGCGAAGAGATTGTGAAAGACTCAATCAGGGACCAATGCTATATGGGATTCATACTAGAGCATGAACAATACGAGCTTTGCGACAAGCTGACAAACATATATGAGAAAAGGGCTTGTGAAGGATTGAGGATGGCAAGGACAAGATCTAGCTAAAATGTCAGAATTCTCAGAGACTATCAAAAAAATCCGACCACCACCAGTCAATATGCTTAAAAATTGCTTTGCAATTTTTGGCACACTAAAAAACCAAAGGTTTTTTGTGCCCAATCAATCTAAGATTGATTAGGGTCTTAGAAATCCAAAGGATTTCAAAGAG
>JBDROB010000080.1:0-13193 GCA_043810355.1 Candidatus Woesearchaeota archaeon | reverse complement strand
TCTTGTTTCAGAATCGAAACATTTTTGAAGATAAGATATTATATTAGCCATGGTTTTATTAGCAAAATTAAACCATAGCTTCTCCTATTTGCTTTTTTCTGAGCATTTAGGAGGAGTTAATTTCTAATCGGAGATACTGTTCATATTCGGAAATTTTCCGATTAAAAATTTACCCCCTAACCTCACCATCACCTTCAATCAGATATTTGTAAGAAGTCATCTCTTTCAGTCCCATTGGGCCTCTTGCATGTAGTTTCTGTGTGCTTATACCTATCTCGCATCCCATCCCGAACTGGCCTCCATCTGTAAACCTTGTAGAGGCATTATGATAGACTGCAGCTGAGTCAACCTGATCTAAAAATTTATTTGCATTCATCTTATCCTCTGTGACAATCGCATCTGAATGACCAGATCCATATTTGTCAATAAATGAGATTGCTTCATCTACATCATCCACAACCTTAATTGATATTATCTTTGCCAGATATTCTGTCTTATAATCTTCTTCAGTCGCTTCTTTTGCATCAATTATCTTTTTAGTCTCAACACAACCTCTCACTTCAACATCATTTTTCTTAAATTCTTCCTTGACAACAGGTAAAAACCTCTGAGCTATATCCTTATGAACAACAAGATTCTCAACAGCATTGCATGTTCCTGCTTTCTGCACTTTTGCATTTATAACAATATTGATAGCTTTCTCAATATTTGCATCTTTGTCAATAAATATATTGCAAATGCCTTCATAATGCTTTATCACTGGTATTTTTGAATTTTCAACAACATTTCGAATCAGTTTCTTCCCACCCCTAGGTATAACTACATCAATAAATTCATCTTGTTGTAACAATTCATTCACTGTTTCGTGTCCTGGTTTCTCAATTAGCTGGACTATTCCATCATCAACATTATTGTCTTGGAAAGCCTGTTTAATGCAATTGTAAAGCGCAAGGTTTGAGTGGAGTGCTTCTGAGCCTCCTTTCAATATCACTGCATTCCCTGATTTGATGCAGATAGCACTGACATCAATTGTGACATTTGGTCTGGACTCATATATTATCAGCACAACTCCAAGTGGTACTCTTACTTTTCTCAACTTTAATGTCTTTTGTATGATTTTGCTTTCAATTATTTCTCCTATTGGATCATCAAGATTTATGATTGTCTTGATCCCATCAATCATCTCATTGAACACTTTGTCATTTATCTCTAATCTTTGGACTATAGCTTGATTAAGACCTTTATTCCTTGCATTTTCCAGATCTCTTTTATTCTCTATGATAATATTCTCCTTATTGGATTCAATTCTCTCAATCAGGCTCAGGAGTATATTATTCTTAATCTCATTATTTAACATACCACTTGATTTTGCAGCTTTTTTTCCTTTTTCACAATAATCTAATACTTCACTCATTTTTCCCTAACTCCTTGCTTCTCTCAGTCGCTTCTGAAACAGTTCTCATGATAATTTCATCAAAATCAGAGTCATTAAGAACATTCATACCTGCTTCAGTAGTCCCTTTTTTTGAGCTTACCATCTCAATAAGCTCATCTGCCTTGATCTTTCCTTCTTTAAGCAATTTTCCAGTGCCAAATACTGTCTGTAAAGCCAATCTATATGCTTGCTCTTCGCTCAATCCTTGATTGATTCCTGCATTTGAGAGTGATTTTACAAATTTGGCAACATATGCAGGTCCAGAACCGCTCAATCCAGTAACAGCATCTATTAATTCTTCTTCTACTTTAATGACACTTCCAAAACTACTTAGTATTCTTTCAGCATTTTCAATATCATATTCTGAAACATCTTCACTGCATGTATATGCTGAACTTGCTTCCTTTACAAGACAGCATAGGTTAGGCATGACCCTGATTATTTTATCACTTTTTAATTTCTCTTTGAGAACAGAAATTTTGATCCCTGCCATTATTGAAATAATCAGTTTATCTGCAATATTTCCTATTTGCTGAGATAATTCTTCCAGATCCTGGGGTTTGACAGCAATAATCAAGGTATCACATTTCTCAATCATCTGTTTGATATCAACAACACTTACCTTAAGCTCTTCCCCAATCTGCTTTGCATAATCAAGATTCTTGTCATTGATAAACAGATCCTCAGGTTTCTCAATACCTAACACACTTTCAAGTATGGCTTTTCCCATTTTTCCAGTCCCGATTATCCCAATTTTCATTCTTGACCACCCTTATTCCTTAATAAGTGAAATATTTTCGTGTTTTGCTACACTTGCATAATCCTTGATGATTTTCTTTATATCCTCTCTCTTTTTCCCTTTTATGAACATGAGTATGTCTGAGCTGCAGTCAATTATAGCTTTTCCTATGATCTTATTGTTTGCTTTTATTGCAATGACATCATTGATCAAGAAATCTCCTTTTACAGAGTTTATTCCAACAGCAAGAAGGCTTTTATCAGATTTTAGAGCATTATACGCTCCTTCATCAATATCTATCTCACCTTTCTCTTTTGTCAATAATATCCATCTTTTTTTGCTTTTTATCCTGTCATCTGCCTTGAATTTTGTACCATGCTCAAATCCATCAATCACTTTCCTGATGACGTCTTCATCATTTCCATTTGCAATAACTGTTGGAATCCCAAGCTGACTGCAAAGTAGTGCTGATTCGATCTTTGACTGCATCCCTCCAAGACTATTTTGCCCATTCTTTTTGCCTATCCTGATTTTCTTGATATCATCTTTCCTTAATTCTTTCAAAAGTTCTGCATCTGAAGAAGTTCTTGGATCTTGTGTATACACTCCACTTACATTTGTCAATATTATCAGTAGATCTGCCTCTATCTTGCTTGCAATCCTGATTGCTAGCTGATCATTGTCCCTGAATTTGTTATGCATGCTCTTGATTGTATCATTCTCATTGATGATTGGGATTATCCCATGCTTGATCATCTTATCTATCACATTTCTAACCTGTAAAAAAGTCTCTCTGTTTGATATATCATTATGTGTTAAAAGAAGCTGCCCTACCTTGATGTTTTCAATAAGAAAGTTCTTTTTGAAATTCATCATAAGATCATTCTGACCCAATGATGCACATACATTCCTAATAATGTCATCCTCATGTTTTGCACTTATCTTTAGCTCTTCACCGCCTATCGCTATTGCTCCAGAACTGACAATAATTATCTCATGGTCATTTATTCCAGCTATAGAAGACGCTAATTTTATAAAATTGTCTTCAATTATCTTTTTGTCATTAAACAAGAGATTTGTCCCTATCTTAATGACAATCCTTGCCTTTTTTTTACTGCCGACAAGGAATACAATCAACTCTTGTATCTAGTTTTTTTTCTTTCATGGAAAACACCTTATAAGAATATGTTTCCCCTCTATTGGGGTGGTAATGGTGGCATAGTTGAGACTACAGAGAATTTTGCGGTTTTGCAATTGATTGTAGTTTCCATTTAATGAAGGAATTCATATTTCTTTTTATACTTTTCGTTTTTATTGAAATTTTATCCTAATACTTCATTATTCAGGAATTCCTGTTATGATCCTGTTCATATCTGTAACTTCTTCAGGGATATTCCTTAATAAAACTCTAAATCCTTTTTGTTCAGCCATTCTAATTCTGCAAGCATCAATGGCATCCTTTGGATTATGAAAATAATTTATCATCTCACTGTTAAAATAAGGATTGTCATGGTAATTATAGCAGCAGGGCATGACTGCAAAAGGTTTTCTTTGAGACAATGCAATTCCTATGACCCTATCTGTGAGGTTTCCGCATGCATGTATTGATAGAAATGCACTGTCCTCTGGAGTATCTTGAAAATCAATCTCCATAATATCTCCTAAATTGTATTCATGATCCCTGAAATTTCTAGCCAATCTCCTAAAATTTTTATTCTCTGCACTATCATAAAATCCCACTCTTCTAGCGTCTTTATTCATCAGCCAATAAAATCCATTTAATCCATTTCCAGCACAGAGGTCATAAACTGTGCTATACTTCTTTTGAAAGATTTGAGAAACCTGTTGATAAAAAAATCTGGCTTCATTAAACTCTTTTAGCTCAATGCCTGCTTGCATTGCATATCCGAGCATAGCCCTGTCTTTAGCACTTAATTTTGGAATTAATGAATTCAACAATAATATTGAATATGGGTTATCTGACCTGGCAAGACTATTTATCAATTTTCTTTTCCATTTTGTGTCAACATTGGGATCAAGGCCTTCAAATAATTTTTTTAATCTATTGAATACTCTTTCTTCATTTTTTCCATTCCTTAAGCAAGAAATTAGACTATGAACTTCGTCTTTATCCATTTTACATTTTTTCAGGAACTTTTATTCCAAGCAGTCCAAGTGAATCTTGGACCACTGTCCTGAAACAATCCACAAGAAATAATCTTGAGGCCTCAGCCTTGCTTCCATCCAATATCTTTTGGCTATGATAATAGCTTGTAAATAGTCTTGCTAAATCATTGGAATAATTTGCAATTAAGTTTGGTTTTAATGTTTCTGCAGCCCTTTCAACAATCATTTGGTATTCTGCTAGTTTCTTTACAAGTGAAAACTCAGCATTTCCAGTTAAATGCAATGCATCAACTCCTTCAACATCCTTTCCATCCATAAGACTGCATGCCCTGACATAAGCATATTGTATATATGGTGAAGAATTTGCATCTAGATTTAACGCTCTATCCCATGAAAATTTGATATTCTTGTTTGGATCAACTCCTAATACCATATATTTTATCGCTCCGATTCCCACAGCTTGAGCAATAACATCTCTCTCAGATTGTGATAATGATTCATCTTTGATAACACTTTGGGCAAGATCAATTGATTTTTGAAGCACATCTTCTAAAAATATGATATTACCTCTCCTTGAAGACATTTTTTCATCAGCCAGGTGGATCATTCCGAATGACAGGTGATAGCAGTCTTTAGCCCATTCATACCCTAATAAATCTAGTATCTTAAACATTTGATTGAAATAAGTCCTTTGTTCCTCAGCAACAACATATAGTAATCTGTCAAAATGATGATCTTCAAACCTTGTAAATGCTGCTCCTAGGTCTTGAGTAGAATAAATAGCTGTTCCATCTGATTTCAGGATCACTTTTGGAGGGAGACCATGATCTTCTAACTTTCTTACTATAATTGCTCCATCTTCTGCCCTCTCAGCTACTCCTATCTTAAGGGCTCTTTCAACAACTTTTCTTCCAGGATCAGAAAACCTGCCTTGTCCAATGATTTCATCAAAACTCGTTCCTAGGAGATTATAAACTCTTTCAAAAGAGATCATGCTTGCCTGATGGATTCTCTCATATATTCTTCTTGCTTCTGGATCACCTGCTTCTAATCTAGCTACAATCATTTTTGCCTCTTTCATCATTGGAGAGTCAATTGATTCTAAATCTTCATCTTCTGGAGTTGTACTTTCACTTTTTTCAATTGTTCCTTGGTGTTTAATAACAAATTTTTCATGGTCTTCATTAAATCTTACATATAGTCTTTGCAATTCTCTTTCAGGCTCAACCTGCAATTGTTTCTCATCAACATATCTTTGGTAAGAATAGATGACCTTGCCAATATGGAGCCCTACATCTCCTAAATAATTTATTCCATGTGTTCTAAATCCAGCTTTTCTCAGAATATTTATTACTGAATCACCTATTATTGTTGACCTTATATGACCTATATGCAGGGGTTTGCCAATGTTTGGCGCAGAATAGTCTAACAACACTAATTTGCTGTCTCCAACAGATGACCTGCCATAATTACATCCTTGTTCTCTTATATCAGTCAGCACTCTTTGAATGAAATTTGGCCTGTTCAGGAAAATATTCACAAATGGTCCCATTGCTTCAACTCTTTCAACATTAGCTGGATCAAAACTTGCCTCTTTTGTAATCCAACTGCTTATCTCAGGAGGTTTTGAATACCATTCTGTAGATAGATTCTGGCAAGCAAATGATATATCTCCAAATCTTGGATCAGCAATCCTTACATTCTGCCTTACTCTCTCTTCAGGATAGTCGGTTCCAATTAGATCACATAGGGAGGATACAACTGTTTCTATAGCTTGTTTCATTAAACTTAGGGAAATAATAATCTTTATATAACTTTTTGAGAAATTTTCGAAAATATTCCGTCTAAAAACTGAGAATTTCCATAGTCTTCGGAAGATCTTCTTTTTTGATGACAAAAATTGTGTCTGTCCAGCATGACAATGTCTCAATAATATTTATTTCATTTTCTCCAAAAAGAGAGTATATGTATCCCATGACTCCTGGAATTGATTCTAGTCTAGAAGGGCTTTTTAGTACTATCTCAACTAGATTGTTTGAGACCTTTAATATCTTGTTTCTGAATATTTTCTCGATTTTATCTAAAAAATCATCTGTCGCTATTAGTGTGATTGCATTGGCTCCCCTTATGACATGCATGATCTCATTTCTTTCATCAATCTCTTTTTGGATATCTAATATGCTCTTGAATGATGCATCTGGTTCAAGTATCACAGCAATGATATTGCTTCTTATTGACAGTTTGCTTCCTTTAAGGACATCGATTATTGATAATCCTGACTCAGTCTTGCCTAGTTTTTCATAGTATCTTCTGCAGGCGATCAGTATAGCATCAAAATTTTTTATGTCTTTTTCTTTTGATATAAGTCTTGAAAGCTTTGAGTAATTCACTATCTTCTTTTTTATCCCCTGTTTGACATAAGGATGGTTCTTGATATAATTTTCAGTCTCTTTTGTAATATTTACCATATTTGCTGGAAATTATCCCAAATATATAAATGTTTTGTTTCAGACATTTATGTTTATTTTGTTTAGATAGGGTCAATATCTTTTTAAATCAATCCTTAGAAATTGTTATAATGATAATATCAACTGATATTCAATTGTTTGAATCCCAGGACCAGATCGATATTGGACGCATTATTAACTTAATTCAAGAGGGATTTGGTAAAAAACTTACTGAGAATTATCTTCAAACTGAAGACATATCCTGCATTGTTATTGGTGGTGATTATCAAGGAACTGCAGTATTACAGGATTATAATGGTTGGGTATATTTGGATAAATTTGTGGTATCTCCTCAACATAGAAATAATGGAGTTGGCTCCGAAATATTTTCGTATATCCTTCAAAATATCGGAATGTTTTCAGAAAAATCCGGATTATTTTGGAGATCCAGTGGTAAAAACTCTTTAAATAGATGGTACCTAAAGAAGATTATTGAGATGCAAGGAGGATGTAGGGTTAAAGGAGAGTGGGTTGTTTATTGGATTGGAGGATCACAAGGTGATTTGGATGATATAGTTGAATATGGTGCTAATAAGCCCCATACATTGATGTAAAATGAAATTGTGGCAAAAAGATCAAAATGAGAAGAATTTGAATAAGAAGATTGAATCATTTACAGTTGGAAATGATTATTTGTTAGATAAAAAACTCCTTTATTTTGATTGTATTGCTTCAATTGCCCATGCAAAGATGCTGAAAAAAATTAACATATTATCAAATGAAGAGTTGAAATTGCTGATCAAAGGCTTAAATGAGATCATTGATCTCAATAAAAAAAATGAATTTGATATTAAACCTGAAGACGAGGATTGCCATACTGCAATTGAAAATTATCTAGTCAAGAATTATGGTGAAGTGGGATTAAAAATTCATACTGCCCGCTCAAGAAATGACCAAGTGCTTACTGCCTTGCGCTTATATGAAAAATATGAATTAGTCCAGATAAAAAATATGTTGAATGATTTCAAAATATCATTGCAGGAGGTTATTGAAAAATATGGCGATATAAATATTGTAGGTTATTCTCATATGCAAAAAGCTATGCCAATAAAAATATCCACATTGATAGGAAGTTATATTGAATCAAACAACGACAATATCAAGATTTTAAATGATGTTATGGTATTGATTGATCAATCTCCTTTAGGCAGTGCAGCTGGATTTGGAGTCCCTATACTCAAGATTGATATGAAATTAACCTCGAAATTTATGAATTTCTCAAAAGTCATGGAGAACCCATTATATCCCCAACTGAGCCGTGGAAAATTTGAGTCAAGCATATTGCATGTACTGACTCAAATAATGTTTGACTTGAACAAGTTATCAACAGACCTTATCATATTCAGCATGGAAGAATTTGGGATAATCAGCATTCCTAAGGATTTTTGCACTGGCAGCTCAATTATGCCTCAAAAAAAGAATCCAGATGTATTAGAGCTGATAAGGGCTAAATATCATGTGATTGTTGCTGAGGAATTCAAGGTTAAGAATATTATCTCTAATCTGATGAGTGGATACAACCGTGATCTGCAGCTGACAAAAGAGCCTTTGATTAATTCAATTGAACTTGTAAAAGAATGCCTTGAAGTGATGACATTAGTTATGAAGAATATTGAAGTTAATGAAGATAAATGCAAACAGACAATAAATGGGAATAAGGAGATACATGCAACAGAAGAAGCTTACAAACTTGTAAGCCAAGGTATTCCATTTAGAAAAGCATACAAAACTATTGCTGAGAAATATCAGAATTAAGGTGAAAAAAATGAAAGACTTTATTGCAATTGAAGACCACACAAAAGAAGAATTGAATGAATTAGTGGAACTTGGGAATGATTATAAGAAGAATAAATCAAATGATCTAATGAAAAATAAGACACTGATAACATTATTTTTTAATCCATCTACCCGTACAAAGACCAGTTTTGATCTGGCTGCGCATCAGATGGGAGGCCATTCAATCTGTATTGAGCCTGGCAAGTCTTCTTGGGGTATTGAGATTGAGGAAGGGGCTGTCATGGATAAGGATGCTGAGGAGCATCTGAAAGATGCAACTAAGGTCTTTTGTAGATATGGAGACATATTGGCGTTGCGTTGCTTTCCCAAATTCGTGGACTGGGAAGAAGAAAAAAAAGATCTGGTCTTGAATAATCTTGTCAAATGGTCTGATAAGCCAGTAATCAATATGGAGACAATTTCACATCCATGCCAGGCTCTTGCCATGATAATGACGATTAAATCAAAATTCAAGGATTTGAAAAAAAAGAAATTTGTGCTCACATGGGCATATCATCCAAAACCATTGAATACAGCAGTGGCAAATTCTGCAGGAATGATTGCGAGCATGTTTGGCATGGATATAATAATTGCAAATCCACTTGGATATGATCTTGATAAGGGATATTTGGAGAAGATGGAAAAGAACTGCAAGGAAAATGATGCTGAATTCAAGATAGTTCATAATATGGATGATGCTTTTGAAGATGCTGACTTTATCTATGCAAAAAGCTGGGGATCCCTGCATCAATATGGCAAATTCAATAAGAATGAGCATGATAAGCACAAAAACTGGATTGTGGACAAAAATAAGATGGATCTAACGAATAATGCTTATTTCAGCCATTGCCTTCCAGTTAGAAGAAATATGATTGTGTCAGATGAGGTCATTGACTCTGAAAAATCACTTGTCTATGAAGAAGCAGAGAACAGGCTTCATGTACAGAAGGCAGTGATCCAGAAATTGATTGAAAATAAGGAAAATAAGGGTGAATCAAAATGAAAAAGGTAATTTTAGCATTTTCAGGTGGTCTTGACACATCATTCTGTACGTTGCACCTGAAGGAGAAAGGGTATGATGTAGTTACAGCTACAATAAATACAGGTGGTTTTGATGATGAGAAGTTGAAGGAGATAGAGAAAAAAGCATATTCATTAGGCAGCATCAAGCATTATAGCATAAATGCTGAGGAAAAGATATATGACCAAATAATCCAGTATCTGATAAAACTCAATGGATTATATGAAGGAGACTATCCTTTGATGTGCGCAGACCGTTATGTTATTGCCCAGGAGATATTGGAAATTGCTGAGAAAGAATCGACAGATATTGTCGCTCATGGTAGCACTGCGATTGGAAATGATCAGGTCCGTTTTGATTCTGCATTTATGACACTGAAAAAGGATATTACTATACTTTCTCCAATCAAGGAATTAGATATCTCTCGTGATGAAGAGGTTGAATACATCATTTCAAAAGGATTTAAGGTAGAAAATTCTAGTAAGAAATATTCTATAAATGAGAATGTATTTGGTGTAACAGTCTCAGGCAGTGAGATTGATAATAATAAAGAGCCAGGTTCAGAAGCTTATAAGCTGACAAAGATAATAAGTGAGAATGAAAACTCATACGAATACTTGGCTATAGATTTTGAAAATGGCATTCCAGTAAAATTGAACAAGGAATTGATGAGTGGATTGATGATAATCAAGGACCTTAATTTGACACTTGGCAAATATGGTTATGGAAATGATATCTATACTGGAGACTGTATTATTGGAATCAAAGGGCATATAATGTTTGAAGCACCTGGATTATTAGCATTAATACATGCTCATAAAAAACTTGAGCAGTATACATTGACAAAAAAACAGCTGATGCTGAACAGTTATATATCATCTGTGTGGTCAGATCTTGTCTATAGCGGATTATATTATGAACCCCTTTTAAAGAATATTGAAGCCTATGCTGATTCTGTACAGGCAAAGGTGAATGGATCAGTAAAGATAAAGGTTGAGAAGAATAAGATCTCAGTTGTTGAGATTGAGTCGAATGATTCATTGATAAATCCAAAAGTGGCAACTTATGCCCAGAAAGGGAGCTGGTCTGCTGAAGAGGCAGATGGGTTTATAAAATTGCATTCAATGCAGCAAAAGCTTGCAGGTGTGAAATGAAAGAAGAATTTGATATAAATCTATTAGAAAAATTATTGGTAGACTCCTATTCAGGAGATTATTCTAGTGTAATCTCCATCATTATTGATTATCTGAAAAAATACACTGATGCAAAGATTATTATTCAGAAAGATAAAAAATCATCTAACAAGAAAGCAAATATTATAGTAATCTTTGGAAAACCAAAACTTATGATAAATTGTCATATGGATACTGTATCACCAAGCGGGATTTGGAAAAAGGATCCATTAAACCTGTATTCAACTAAATCTAAATTTTATGGGCTGGGTACAGCTGATACCAAAGGGAATATTTATTCTGTTCTCTCAGCAGTCAAAAACACAGGGCCAAAAAATCTCATGCTGTTATTTAGTTTTGATGAGGAAATCGGTTCTGGTTCAGGAGCTAATGCATTCTTAAAATCCAAATATAATAAAGGCATCAAGAACTCAATTGTTTGTGAACCCACAAGTTTAGAGTTTATCAATATGCATCCTGGTTATTATTCTTTTTACATCTCAGTGAAATCAAAACCCCATCATTCTTCTATTAAAAAAGAGCAAGAAAATGAAAATGCAATCGCAAAAGCTGCAGAATTGATATTAAAATTTGCGAAAGATAAGAAATATAGTTTTAACATTGGCACAGTAAACGGTGGTACTTCTGGGAATACAACAGCCTCAGTTTGTAAGATAAAGATCTCAGTAAGGTCCTTTGATCCTATTGGTAAGATTAAGAAAGAAATATACTCAAAGTTGAAAGGATATGATGGGATTCAATTAAAAGATTCTTTTGTAGGTGAACCTTTCAAGGGAAAACATATACCTTTTTTAGATGGGAAAAAATCAAAACAAGCAAAATTCTGGTCAGAGGCTGCGTTATTTCAGAAATCAGGAATTAATTCTATCGTTTTTGGAGCAGGTAATATCAAACAGGCTCATACTAATGATGAATATGTTCTGAAAAAACATATTATTGAGGCTCAGAAAGTATTTGAGAATATTATTGGAGGATTAGAATGAAGAATATGCTGCTTAAATTTATGGAAAAGACAGGGAAAAAGGAAGAGTTTGAGTTATTTTTGGATATTTTCCATCATATCCCCAAAGATAAGTTTGCTGTAATAAAAATCAGTGGAGAGACTCTTGAAAACCACATGGATGTTATAGCAGAGGATATTGCTTATCTGAACATGCTTGAGATATTTCCAGTTATTGTCCATGGTGCAGGTTCAACTCTGGACAAAAAGCTCCCTAATACAAAGAAAATTGATGGAATTCGTGTTACAGGAAAAGAGGATATGGAATTGATTAAGTCAGTCTTCAATAATATCAGCAAGGATTTGGTGGATAAGATAAAAGAAAAAGGCGGTTCTGTTGAGATAGCTGAAAATGTCTTTGAATGCAAGAAATTAGAGAAATATGGGTATGTTGGAGATGTAATAAATGTAAATACAACAAAGATTAAGGATTTGATTATGAGTGATGTGACTCCAATAATAAGTCCTATTGGGCATGATATCTGTTCAAATGATTCTAATCTTGATAAATTAAACATTAATGCAGATGTTGCTGCAAAAGAGCTTGTAAAAGTTATCAATCCTAATAAATTGATTATTATTACAGAGAAAGGAGGAATTCTTAATGATAAAAATGAATTGATCCCATACCTAAATATCTCAGATGAGAATGATTTCGATCATATAACAGGGGGAATGCTTCTTAAGGTAAAAGAAATCAAAGATTTTCTGAAATCTGCCCAGAACTGCTCAGTTGTGATAACTTCTGCTGAAAATCTATTGAGAGAAATATTTACAATTAAAGGAAGCGGTACCTTTATCAAATATCACTCTATTGAATCAACATCAGATCCTGATAATTTATCCAAAGAGAAGATAAAATCACTTCTTGAGGATTCCTTTGGGAAAAAACTTTGTGATGATTATTTTCAAAATGGCATTATTGACATAATATATGAAAAAAACTATGAAGGCATAGGGATTTTAAAAAAAGTGAATAATATTCCATACCTTGATAAATTTGCTGTTGCAAAGTTCCGTCAGGGAACTGGTTTGGGAAAAAGCATTTGGGATCATATCATAAAGAAATATCCTAAACTGGTCTGGCGTTCTCATCCAGACAATCCCTTCAATCTGATATATAACAAATATTCTGATGGCGTGGTTAAAAAGACTGGTTGGTTTATCTATTGGAATAACCTAGAAGATTCAGAAATCATTTCAGTAATTAATGAGGTGGCAAATATCAAAAAAACCCTCATATAATAATTTGTTTAGAATCTCATTTTCCACCAGTGTATTTCACTGGTGGTTTCACATTTGAGTTAGCATCATGTGGAAAATGAGAACAAAAAATCCGACCCGAGCACCGAAGGTGCGAGCATACCACCAGTCTATTGACTGGTGGTGGTCGGA
>JBDROB010000079.1:0-30281 GCA_043810355.1 Candidatus Woesearchaeota archaeon | reverse complement strand
TCTTGTTTCAGAATCGAAACATTTTTGAAGATAAGATATTATATTAGCCATGGTTTTATTAGCAAAATTAAACCATAGCTTCTCCTATTTGCTTTTTTCTGAGCATTTAGGAGGAGTTAATTTCTAATCGGAGATACTGTTGATTATGAACAATATACCAATAATCTTTAAATAATATAAAAGAATACCACAAGTTGATGGGACAATTAACAATGGACTTGAGGGGTGGACGATTTGCTAGAGATGTTGCAAATGAAGAAGCTTTAGATATAGCCCATGCTTTAAAAACACATTTTTATAAACCTGAAAGAAGATTATTTGAAGAAGAATTGGAATTAGAACAAGGAAGATGGAAACCAACAACTAGGGGACGTTTGCATAGTGGAGATAGTATAGAGACATTTTTTGCATTTTATTCTATTGGAGATAAACCTTTTTGTCAAGAATATGGAGATTTATTAGTAGATCTATATGTTCTTGCTGGAGGGTGTTCTGAACCTTCAGAAGCACTTGAGTATGCATATGGCAACCTTAATCCTGATACGTCTACTCGACATATAAATCAAGCTCGAGCTCTAATTATGTGTCACACATTAGGAAGGTTTGAGGAAACAGATGAATTATTAAGAGAAATAAAAGTGCAATGTTATAAAAAAGAGTTTGGATTATATTCATCTGCTGAAGTACTAGAATCTGGAAATGAGAGGTCTGTCTTTAATTATTTGTTTTCATTGCATTTTCCTGTGAATGTAGCATTTGCAGTTGCATTACATGAGTTAGGAAAATATGATGAAAGAGATCAATTATTGGAAACTATTGAAAGCCATTTTAGAGCTGGAGAAAGATATAAACCATCAACATGCCACTGTATGTCTGGTTTTCTTTTTAGAGATGGTGGAAATGGACCTGACAGAGGATATTTATGGGCAGAGGGAAGAAGTGCAGATATGGCTCAAGCCCAGATTAATTTAGGAATATTATACCATAATCTTGGAAAAGAAGGAAGGGCAAGAGAATTATTTGATGGATTAGTGCAAGAATTCTATGATCCTGAAGAAAGAAAAATAAGAGGAGAGAATTGGGATTTAGAAATAAACAGCCAAATGTTAGCTTTTGCAAGAGCAATCGGTGAAGGATTTATTGCTGGAGAATTAGAAAGTGCATTATTAGAGGGAAGAACTTCCCCTAACTTAGATAGGAAACATAACTTGTTTTTACATGTTGATGGTGTAGATAATTATTGTAATTCATGGGCTTGTTGGAATACACCAGCAATCATAGCTCTTTCTGGAAATTATGATAAAGTGATTTTTTAGACAAGTCTATTCGTTGATGCAAAAATTATATATAGTAGTATTACTGGATTGGTATCATAATTAGGAATAAATATCAAAGTAATCAAAAAGAGGTTGATAATGATGGTTAGGGTTGCGATCAATGGATTTGGCCGAATAGGACGGATGGTCTTACGAGCAGGCTTGAAAGAGAAGAATATTGATTTTGTTGCAATTAATGACCTTAGTGATGTTGAGACACTTGCACATCTTCTGAAATATGACTCTGTGCATGGAATACTTGATGCAGATGTAAAGGCAGGAAAAGGATGCATCATTGTCAATGGGAAGAAAGTCCTTGTCTTTTCAGAAAAAGACCCTGAAAAACTCCCATGGAAAAACCTTAAGATAGATGTTGTTGTTGAAAGCACAGGATTCTTCACAAAAAGAGAAGATGCTGAGAAACATATCAAAGCAGGTGCAAAAAAAGTATTGCTGAGTGCTCCTGGAAAAGGAGAAAATCCAATTCCTACAGTTGTGATGGGTGCAAACCAGAAGATGTGCAAAAATGACAATATAATATCAAATGCTTCTTGCACGACAAATTCATTAGTCCCAGTAGTACAGGTGCTTGACAAAGAATTTGGGATTGATAAAGGATTTATGACAACAATCCATAGTTATACCAATGACCAGAAAATATTGGATCTGCCACATAAGGATTTGCGTCGGGCTAGGGCAGCAGCAATGAACATAATTCCAACAACAACAGGAGCTGCAACAGCAGTAACAGAGGTTTTTACTAATCTAAAAGGGAAATTGGATGGGACTGCTGTAAGGGTTCCAACACCATGCGGAAGCTTGACTGATTTTACATGCCTGCTTAAGAAAAATGTTACTGTTGAACAAGTTAACAAGGCAATGAAAAAAGCATCCCAGACATATCTGAAAGGAATCCTTGAATACAGCGAAGAGGCACTTGTCTCAACTGACATCATAGGTAATCCACATTCAGGCATATTTGATGCAACACTAACAAAAGTGAATGGAAACCTTGTAAAGGTTTTTTCATGGTATGACAATGAGTGGGGATATTCTACAAGAATGGTCGACATGATAGAAATCATGGGAAAACCATGATTAGTAGGATGCCAATAAATCCTTTGGAGTCTTTAAGCATGGTTCTAGAGATGACCAACAAAGAATTACGAAACCCACAAAAAATAATTTTTTGTGAGGCAATGTATAAAAATAATGTAATATTCCTACAGAATTATGCTGGAGAATATAATGGCTGATATTGAAAGAGAATTAGGGTATAGTCTTCTTACTATTGATGATCTTCAAGATGTTGGAGGAAAGAGAGTTCTTACAAGATGTGATTATAATGTTGGGTTTAATGATGGAGAGATTGATGATACTACTAGGATTGATGCTTCATTAAAGACTATTAATGATCTTAGAAAAATGGGAGCAAAAGTAATTCTTATGTCTCATTTGGGAAGACCAAAAGAAAGAGAACCTGAGTTTTCACTTAGACCAGTTAAAGATTATTTACAAAAATCATTAGGGGTAGAAGTTGGATTTGCTGATGATTGTAGTTATGGAGCAAAAGCTAAGATTGGTGAAATGGAGCCAGGAGAGGTTATACTTCTTCAAAATCTGAGATATGATAAAAGAGAAAAGAAAAATGATAAAGTATTTGTTGAAGAATTAGCAGAGCTAGGAGATATTTATGTTAATAATTCATTTGGAACAGCTCATAATACGACTGATGCGTCTACTATTGGATTACCCATTTATTTTAGGAATCATCAAAGGCCAGTGATTGCAGGAAGGCTGATGGTCGATGAGATACACATGCTTACTGGATTATTGAATCCTGAAGGATATCCTGTGGCAGTCATTGGTGGAGCAAAAGTATCTGACAAGATTGGAGTCATCAATGAGTTAGTAAAAAGATATAAATTATGCATTGTAGGAGCAATGGCAAACACATTCTTAAAAGCACAAGGCCATGAAGTTGGAAATTCATTTTATGAAGAAGGATCAGTTGAGACTGCAAAAATATTAATGGGACATTATGCTTTTGGAACTCCAATAGATGTAGTTGTAGCAAATGCAAAGAATGTTGATGAAGTTAAAGAGGGGAATTATAGTGATGTAAGGACAGTTAATATTGACAGGGGAGATAATATCAAGGGGGGTGAAATAATTCTGGATATCGGACCAAGGACTGTTGAATTATATGGAAGTGAGTTAGCTAAGGCAGGGACAATAGCATGGAATGGGCCTGCTGGTGTATTTGAGATTGATGATTTTGCAAAAGGAAGTGATGGAATACTGAAAGCAATTGCAGAATCTCCTGAAGCAGTCCTTAAAGTTGCAGGAGGAGGAGAGACACTCAGAGCAATCCATGGAAATCCATATGCCAATGACCTAAAAATATCAACTGGTGGCGGGGCAATGCTGCAATTTATAGAAAAGAGAGGTATGCTTCCTGGAATAATTCCATTGAAAAAATAATAGGGAAAAATTTATATATACAAATTCTTAATTGAAGTAATAATTAAAAAATAGGTGTATGATCAATGAAAATTGAGGTAAATATTGAGAAAAAGCATTTTTATGCTCTAGTTACTATTGTAGCAGCCATCGGAATAATACTATTTGTCTATGCTGCAGCTGGAGGACAGGAGATACCTGATCCAGGGCATCATCTTGAAGATGTCAGAGGAGCATCACTTTACCCATTTCCTCAGGATGGATTCTTTTGGATATTTTATCCAGATGACAAGTTCATAGGTGAATATGTAGGCACTGAAAAAGCATTAGGTATTGATGGAGCTGGAAATGTATATATTGGAACAACTGATCCTGCACAGAGTCCAAAACCTTCATTAAATTTGAGAGGGAACCTGAATGTTGATGGTAATGTTGATGTTAAAGGGGGAGTGATATTAAAAAATGATATTCTTGCACAATACAATAACTGCAATTGGGTAAATCAAGTCGTGGCTCACGATGATAAAATATTGGGAATTGAATGGGAAGCAGTAGAATGCCCTGCTGGGTGTTATCTAAAAGGAATAAGAACTGGAGAAGACCCTGTATGGTATGAACAACATCAGATAAAGTGCTGCTGCTTGCCAATATCACAGGTTATTTAAGAAATTCTTATCATTAATCCTAATTTATCCTTAATCTTATCTTCAATATCTTTCTTCAAAATAATAAGATCAATCTTATCCCACTCATTTGAAAAAGAATCTTTTTGTTTTCTTGATGCCAGAATATTTGTCTCAATGTCAATTATCTTTGCCCTCAAGATCTCAATCCTATTGTTAACCTCATTTAATGTGAGATCTGCATGGATCTTATCTTTTTGTGCAACTAATTCTTTCATATTATTTGCATATTTCCTAAGAAAAACATCATCAAGGCTGTTTAAAGCAGATATTGTCTTTTCCCTCTTCTTATCCTTAAGATCAAGCTTGTTTTCAAGCACAGCCTTGCTCAAATCATCAAAGATAGATAAGATCTGAAAACTGCTGTCAGATGATAGGGCAATAACAGGCTTGTCAAGATAATTGTCAATCAGCTTAGTGTCATGCAATGTGACTCTTGAATATTTCTTTAAAGCAGTCTCAATACCTGAGAAAAGATGAATGAACTTGTTTTGCTCAATATTTATTTTTTCTTCAATCTCCTGATATTTTTTTTCTAAAGATTGGATCTGCCTATAATCTTCAGAAGCCTCTAATTTCCTTATTTCCTTGTTGATCCTGTCTTTTTCTTCAGTAAGTTTATTTATTTTTGATGCAGAAGAGCTGACATCCTCACCAATACTGAATTTGAGCGCTTTTTTCTTAAAATAGGCAGCAATATCATCTTTTATCTCAAGAATCTTAAAATATTGGGATTCTTTGATCATGTTCTTCAATCTTTTAATATGATTTTCAAGATTTTTTAAGTTAATCGCAACATCCCTTGACTCATTTCCAAAAAAATGTTGCAGTACCATATATTGTCTTGCTGTTGATTTACCAAGCTCAATAAGGTTTGTCTCAAAAAAGTCACAGAAATTCAATAATTTTGAATAATTATTCTCATTAACATTTATTTGGTTAAGGAAAACATCAATCTTTCTTAAATATGCCTGCCTGTTGCCATGCATCATATGCTTTTCTTTCATAGAAATATCAGGATTTCTGAGAGATGCATTTCCTAAAATTTCAAGATTCTTTTGAGTTGTTTTTATCTCTTCATATATGTTTAATTTCATTGATTTGAGGTTCTCATCCAAGTCTTTGCTCAATTCAGCAATCTTTTCATCAAACCAATTGATGATATTAGATTCAGATATCTCTATTGGGTTATCTTCTTCTTTTTTGAATAATTTCTTAATAAATTCCCACATAATGAAATACTAGTATAGTGTTGTTTAAATATTTTTAGCAAATTTATTAAATACAATTGAGTAGAGGGTTAATATGGCAAAGAAAAAGAAGATAATCAACAGGAATGAAGTGATTTCTAAGGTACAAGAATATATTGATTTTGCCAGGTCTAAATTTGATAAGGATAAGGAATTGGCAAATAAATATGTGAAAAAGGCCCGCAGATTACAGATGAAGCATAAGATAAGGCTGCCTCGGGAGCTGAAAAGAAGGTTTTGCAAGCATTGCTATAATCTATTTGTTGCTGGGAAGAGTTTAAGGGTTCGTACAAGAGAAGGACATGTTGTATATTATTGCCTTGAATGCAAGAAATATATGAGGTTTCCTTATACTAAGAGAAAGAAATGGAAAAGCTGAAATGAGTGTTAATAGAAAGGAAATTAAGTCTCTCTAAGAGCATGTTTTCTGATAAAATTCTTGACTTTTTCAATATCTGGTTCCATTTCAGTGAAAAATTGTTCTTTGTTTTGCATTTCTTTTGCTTTTTTAGGCATTTCTGCAGGTTTGTTTATTGCTTTTTTTATTGTAGGGTTGAATTTAAAGGGCTTTGCTGTTTCCATGCAAAGGATTGGGATATCTTGCTTTTTTTCAAAAGCAACTTTTACTCCAGCTGCTGTATGAGGATCTATTATAATATTTTTTTCTTCATAAATTCTTTTTATGACATTTATTCTTTCAATATCAGTTGATTCACCAGATGAAAAGTTGGATTGATCTAGATGTTTTTTATATTCTGGATATTCATTTAAGTCAATTTCACCAGTTTTTGATAATTTTTCCATTTGATTCTTTGTTATTTTTTCGTCATTATTGAAAAAATGGAACAATAATCTTTCAAGATTTGATGAAATAGCAATATCCATTGAAGGAGAATTGGTTGGAATCACATCCTCCTTTTTTCTAATCTTATAAATTCCTGTCTTAAAGAATTCATTTAAGACATTGTTTTCATTTGTTGCAATAATTATCCTATTGAATGGAATACCCATTTGTCTTGCATAATAAGCTGATAGGGCATGACCAAAGTTTCCTGATGGAATGACTATGTCAATTGGCTCTAATGAAGATATTTTTATGCTGAAGTAAACCTTGAACTGGTATATTATCTGTGCAGCAATCCTTGCCCAGTTTATTGAGTTAGCTGCGCCAATATGATATTGTTCTTTGAATTTAGAATCTTTATCAATCTCTTTTTTTATAAACTGGCAAGTATCAAATACTCCATTTATAGCTATATTGAAAATATTAGGTTGGTTGATTGTGTACATTTGAGCAGTCTGGAATTTGCTCATCTTATTATGCGGTGTGAGCATGATAACATTTATCCTTTTCTTGCCAATTGCAGGATTTTCAGTAGCAGAACCAGTGTCACCAGAGGTTGCAGCGACAATGTTTAGGAAGGAATCCTGCTTGTCCAGGACATATTCCATCAATGGAAGGACAAGCTGGAGGGCTAAATCTTTAAATGAATAAGTAGGACCTTCTGACAGATGAGCTATATAGAAATCAGTGTAGGTTTGATCTACAGGTGTTATTTCTTCTGTTGTGAAATGCTTTTTTGAGAATGTTTTGTTAATTATTTGTTTTAAATCATTTTCTGGAATGTCATTGCAGAAGATTTTCAGGATTTTTAATGCTAATTCTTGATAAGAATATTTGCTCATTTCTTTTAATTCTGGTTTTGAGAATTTAGGTATGTTTATTGGAACTGAGAGACCATTGTTTGAAGCAGTTCCCATAAGCAAAACATCTGAGAAAGAACAAGGATTCATCCCTCCCCTAGTGCTTATATATTGCATATTGAGAAGAATATTTTGGAGTTTTAAAAGTTTACTGAAAAATTAGGAGTAATCAATGAAAAGAAAAATTAAATTAATAATAAGTTAGCCAAATAATGTATCATTAACACGATCCGGCGGGTCAATTAATGATATTTCTGGATGTAATTTTATGATAGAATTATTATTTAAGGTGCTTGTTCAAAAGAGAATTTAAGACTTTACCATCAACCTTTCCATGATATTTCTTCATCAAAAGGCCCATGTAGGCGCCAACACTTAGGTCTGGCTTTTCCTTGATGATCTTTTTTATTTCAGATTCAACTTCTGATTCATCTGCTTTTTCAAATTGTTTTAGGTTGATCTTTTCTCCTTTGATCTTTTTTTCCAAAATGTCTAAGATATTGCCTTTGGAGATCTGGTTTTTGTTTAGCAAATCAAGGACTTCGTTGTAGTCATTATCTGTTAACTTTGAGATATCCAGATTCAATCTTGACTTAATCTCTTTTGGGATCTCTATCAAGGTTCTTGCTATAGTCAATGGCTCAACTTTAGGATATTTCTTTGCATAGATGTCCAAGTCAATCCCTGATTTCACTATTTCATTAGAAATATCTGCATTTAATTTGTATGTTTTTTCTAGTTTCAAAGCTTTTTCAGAGAAAAGTTCTGGAAGCTCGATCTGGTCTAGAAGCTTTTTTGTGATTGGAATGACTGGAATATCTGTTTCAGGATACATCCTAGCAGCCCCAGGCATAGGACGCATAAAAGAAGTTGTGAAGTCTGGCTCAGCTTTTCTTACTTCTGTGTCTATTTTTTTCCCAGCCTTGATCTCCTTTATCTGGCGCTTAACTTCATTTTCAATGACTTTAGGGATTGATTTCAGGTCTTGGAATCCTTTCACTTCTGTCCTTGCACCACCTTTGATACTAACATTCACATCCTGCCTTATTGTACCTAAACCTCTCTTAACACGCTCTGTGCTCCTTAACATCATTCCTAAGATTGAAGCAACCTCTTTAGCATGCTCAGGATCTTTTATAGATGCATCTGTACCAATCTCTATCAAAGGAATTCCTAAGCGGTCTAACCTGTAAGTAGTTGAGTTCTCATCTTCTTTGATCTTTTTTGCAGCCTCTTCTTCAAGAAGAATAACTGTTATTCCAACTTTTCCCTTAGAAGTTTCTAGATAACCATCAGTTGCGACTAATCCAGTCCTTTGGAATCCTCCAACATTTGAGCCATCTACGACAGTCTTTCTCATGAAATGGAGCTCATCAGTTATTTTTGCATTTAGTAGTTTTGCAACCATCAGGACAGTGTGCAATGCATGCTCGTTAACTGGATGGGGAGGTTCTTCATCAAATTCAACTTCGCAGCATGATGAAGAGCAAGCTTGATAATTGTAAGTTTTTTGCTTGTTTTGCTCGTGGAGAGCTGCTGCATCAATCTCACCAGTCTCACCAACAACTGCCCTAAGTTTTCTCGTGAAATAAATGTCTGGGTTTTCATCTCTTACAATAGATGGGCAGCTGCAGAATAATTTATTTGTCTCTAGCTGCTGGTGGATCTCTATCCCACATTTGAATCCTAATTTTTGATAGTCGATGTTCATTTTATATTGTAATTATAGACTTTATTTAAAGTTTTTGATGGTATTTGTTTATTACTTTTGAGTAGTATTTAATAGTAAGATTTTTAAATAGAAAGATATTATTGTTAAGAATGGTAAAATCAAAAGTAGCAGTGATCTATTCTGGCGGGACAATAGGTATGATACTTAATGATAGAGGAGAACTTGTCCCAGGTGATTCAAGTTTTATTCAAGAATTACCAGGATTAGATGATATTGCTGAAATCAAAGTATTTGATGTTGGGGCGATTGACAGCACAAATATGCAAACTATAGATCCTGCCAGATATAGAAAAAGTAAAAAGAAGTTAGAATTCTTTGATAGATTGTCTTTAGCTGAATTAATTTATAAACAATGTTTTGAATATGATGGATTTGTTATTTTACATGGTACAGATACAATGCCAGAAACTGCGGCTGCTTTAAGCTATATGCTGCCTGAATTTAGAAAGCCAATTGTATTATCAGGATCGCAAAGACCATTTAGAAATCACAGATCTGATGGTCCTAATAATTTATACAATGCAATACATGCTGCCACTTTAGATATTGGCGAAGTTGTTATAAGTTTTGGAGATTATATTCTAAGAGGAACAAGAGCATTAAAATCAGATGAAGAAGGAAATAATGCTTTTCAAACATTTGATGTTGAACCATTAGGAAAAGTAACTTCATTAAGTGAGGGAATTCATCTTTTTGATCATAGGATTTCAAGAAAACCTTTTGACAGAAAATTAAATTCTCACTTTGACACAAAAATATTTCATTATGCACATGCGTCAGGAGCTAAAGTTAATAAAGCCTTGATATATCTAGCTGAATCTGAAATAATTAGTGGTTTTGTTCTTGGAAGTTTTGGAGCTGGAAACATTCCAGATGAACTGTTACCTTTTATTAAAAAAGCTAGACAAAATGACAAGCCTGTAATAGTTTATACAGATTGCTTGACTGGAGCAGCAGACATGGGAATATATGCAGTTGGTGCTACACCATTAGAGGCTGGAGCAACATCAGCAGGAAATATGACATTTAAAGCACTCGCTCAGAAAGCAATGTATATCTGCGGTGTTGTCCAAAATGAAGGTTTAGTTGGAGACCAAAGACAATTAGCTGTACAAGAAATTTTATTAACACCTTATAACAAAGATATTACAATAATTAAAAGAAGAAAATAATCCTCAATACAAAAAACTCTCAGGATTATGTCTTTTGTTGATCTCTCCTGCAATATTCTTTTGCATGAGTTCTTTTACTTCTTCATGTTTGGTTGTTTTTGCCAAAATCCAGCCAAGCTTGATGTAAGCTGTCTCAGGAAGCATATCCTCAACAAAGATGCATTTGTTGTCAATCGAGAGCTTTCTCAAGTTAGAATAAACATAAGGATGGGTTCTTCCATACAATGTCTGTGAAGCGATAATGATGTGAACTCCTTTTTCAGCTGCTTTTTTTATGTTTGGCAATAAGCTGCTTTTTCCATTGACTGGAACATGGCCTAAAGCAGTTGCTGAAAGGACAATCCCTTTGAATCCTTTTTTTATGTAAAAGTCTAAGATTTCTGGATCCATGCCAGGATAGACTTGGATCAATGCAGTCTTTTCCTCGAATTTTGAGTCTAATTCTGGTTTTTGAGTGGTCCTTTTTTTGTAATTGTTGTTGATGACTTCTAATTTTCCATTTGGATAAACTTTAGCTAAAGGTAATTCATTAATTGGGCGGAATGCATCCCTCCTAGAAGTATGCATTTTCCTTACTTTAGTTCCACGAATTAGAATGCAATAATCATCATTAGTTGTACCATGAAGGCATGTTGTGACAACTGCTCCATCAAATTTGGCTGCTGCTGTCACAGCACAGATAAGATTCATGAATGCATCACTTGAACCTCTGTCAATTGAACGCTGGGATGCAGTGATTATTATAGGCTTGTTAATGTCTTTTATCATAAATGAAAGAGCAGAGGCTGCAAAATGTAGAGTGTCAGTTCCAATTGTCAAGACAACACCATCAATCTCTTTTTTATTTAACTCTTCTAAAGTGTATTTAGACATTTTTTCCCAGTCATCAGGAACCATATCCTCAGTCATCATAGACATTACTTTCTTTGCTCTGATATTTGCAATATCTTTCAGTTCAGGACACATCTCAACAAAGTCTTCAGCAGTATAGTCTGCAGAGACACCACCTGTCCGATAGTCGATTTTGCTGCTGATAGTGCCTCCTGTTGAGAGGACTGAGACAGTAGGAAAGTCTTTTTTTGGCTTTGATTCAGATTTTTTATCTGTTTTTGGCTTGTATTTTTCAATAAGTTTTATTGAGAGGATCTTTTTTTTGTCAATACCAATATTATATCCATTATCAAGCTTAACAACAACTGAATCAGAATATTCATTCGGCATCAGAATGCCCTGATATTCCTTATCTATTGACTTAACTAATACAATATCCCCTGTTTTGTATTCTGGCATGATAATAATTCAGAAAACAGAATAGTATTTAAATGTTTTTAGAAAAAGAATAGAGAAAAATATCTGTTAATTAGAACAAAAAGTTATTAATTTAATAAGGAACGAATTCCAATTGAACCAATATTTGCATGTAATTCGGACTTGAAGAGTTAATGTCAAAGTCGGCAGGGACAACCAGTCAATACACTGGTGGCATGTCCGCTTTGCTCACCCTGCCGAATTTGAGCATGCTCAGAAATATACATCCTTCACAAAATGGATTGTGGACTATTGTCCACTGGTCATGCAGGCCAGTGGCATATTTCTGACATATAAAAGAATGTAAGAAAGAAGAACATAAGATGAAAGAAAATAAAAGGAAGAAATTACAAGAATAATCACTTCTTCTTTTTTCTGACAGACTTAACTTCAATCTTTGTTGCAGATTTATTTGATTTATTTCTCTTAAGAAGTTTTCTTATTCCAAAAGCAGCACCTACTGCAGCAGCAGCACCTGCGACACCAGCAACAATTGCCAACTTTTTCTTTGTTGACTTTTTAAGCGGTTTACTCTTTTTCACAGCTTTTTTTGCCATTTATACTACACCTCTTTTAAATTATTCAATGATTTAGCTGAATAGATAAATATATTATTTAAGGTATATAAAGGTTACGGAAAGGATAAATATAATTATGATATTTCTTGAAAGAAAATTATTTTTTATATTTAGGAACGAATTCAATTGAATTCCTGTTTTTAATAGAAAATTATTATATTAATAAGGAACGAATTCAAAATGGATGTAATATCAAATTGAATTCGGTTTTTGATTCTTTTTTAAGATAGTTAATTGAGAGAAAGTAATTACGAGAATAAAAAAATCAACCAAAATAGCCTGGTTTTTCCTTGTCCATTGCTTTTGCACGAGCTTGAGAGAATTGTTCTCCAATCTCTTGGTAGGATTTCTCAATATCCTCTGTAATAGAAGGCCTGACCTTTTGCAATGCTGCTTCAAAATGCTTTAAAGTTATTTCTTTTGCCTTAATATCTTCTCTTAATGCAAGAATAGCCGCTTCCCTGCAGATAGCTTCAATGTCAGCTCCAGCATAACCCTCAGTCTTTTCAGCAAGATCACTAAGGTCAACACCTTTCAAAGGCATATTTTTTGTATGGACCTCAAATATTTTCTTACGAGTATTTATATCAGGAGCAGGAGTCAATATGATCCTATCAAATCTTCCTGGCCTTAAAAGAGCAGTATCAATCATATCAGGACGGTTGGTAGCAGCAATAATAACAACATCATTCAAGTCTTCCAGACCATCCATCTCTGTCAATAATTGGTTTACAACCCTTTCAGTGACATGCGTGTCTGAATTTACCCCTCTTCTAGGAGCTAATGAGTCAAGCTCGTCAAAGAAAATTATTGTAGGAGAAGTCTGTCGTGCTTTTTTAAAGACCTCTCTAACTGCTTTTTCAGACTCGCCGACCCATTTTGATAACAATTCAGGCCCTTTGACTAAAATAAAATTAGAGTTAGACTCTTTTGCAACTGCTTTAGCCAACAGAGTCTTGCCTGTACCAGGAGCACCATAGATAAGAATACCCTTAGGAGGCTTAACACCAAGCCTTTTGAATGATTCAGGATGGTTCAAAGGCCATTCAACAGCTTCCTTAAGCTCTTGCTTGACATTATCCAATCCACCAATGTCATCCCATCTAACATTAGGAGCCTCAATAAAAACCTCTCTTAAAGCAGAAGGCCTAACAACTTTCAAAGCTTCTTTAAAATCCTTTTGAGATATCCTTAGCTTTTCAAGCATCTCATTTGGAATTGCCTCTTCTCCACTTAAATTCAGGTCTGGCAAAATTCGCCTCAAAACAATCATGGCTGCCTCTTTTGCCAAAGCAGAAAGGTCTGCACCAACAAAACCATGAGTGATGTTAGCAATATCCTTAAGCATTGCCTGCTTTTCTTTCTCAACTTTTTTTGAATCCTCTTCATCTTTAGGAACTTTTAGAAGAGGCATATTCCTTGTGTGAATCTTAAGAACATCCAATCTGCCCTGCTTTCCAGGAACACCAATCTCAATCTCCCTATCAAACCTTCCAGGACGCCTCAAGGCAGGATCAAGAGAATTTGGAATGTTTGATGCTGCAATCACAACCACTTTACCACGGCTTTTCAATCCATCCATCAAAGCCAAAAGCTGGGCAACAACCCTCCGCTCCACTTCACCATGAGTCTCTTCCCTTTTTGTAGCAATAGCATCAATCTCATCAATAAAAATAATAGAGGGAGCATTTTTTTCAGCATCTTCAAACTTCTTCCTTAAATTAGCTTCTGACTGGCCATAAAATTTTGACATGATCTCTGGGCCATTTATCAAAAGGAAATTGGAGTTTGTCTCATTTGCGACTGCTTTAGCCAACAGAGTCTTACCAGTTCCAGGAGGACCATGAAGCAGAATACCTTTTGGAGGGTCAATACCAAGCCTTTCAAAGATCTCAGGATGCTTTAAAGGAAGCTCAACCATCTCCCTTATCTTACTGATCTCTTCACTCAATCCACCAATATCCTCATAAGTGACCTCAAAAGTCCTGTCTTCCTCAATCTCAACAGCTTCTGGCCTGAACTCAACCTCAGTAATATCAGATATATACACAGCATCTTTAGGCATTGTGTCAATAACAATAAATTTCAGGTCGCCAAAACCAAAACTAGCCATGTTCTCATCAAAAATATTAAAGATATCATCAAAAAAAGGTGAAGATGACATTGTTGTCCTTCTTCGAACTGTTCCACCTAGAGAAACAATATCACCCTTGACAACAGCCCTTCCCAAAAGGCCCTGTTTAAATATTTGGGGAGATGCCCTGATAACAATGCCTTTCTTGCTTGGAGCAATAACAACCTTTTTAGCCTCTTTTACAGAAGCTTTTACAACCTTGATCATCTCTCCAATACCAGTCTTTGCATTTCTCCTTAATATACCATCCATCCTAATGATGTTTAGACCAATATCTCCAGGATATGCACGATCAACAATGGCTACACTAGAACGCTCACCATGGATCTCAACAATATCCCCAGGATTCACATAAATCTCACGCATGTAAGAAGAATCAATCCTGACAATGCCCTTATTGACATCATCCTGGATAGCCTCAGCTACTTTCAATGATAATTCCTTTTTACTCGGCTTTTTATCCTCTGGTTTCTCCATCTTAACCTCAGCTAATAAATAATGCTATAAATACTTTTATAGTCTTAAGAACAAATAGGAAAGTAACTCTTTTCTAAAACACCTAGAGTAGTGAATGGAATGTTATTTATAAATTTTACTTTTTTCCCTTACCTGTCTCTGTCGCAACTTCAGCATTAACCTTTGGAAGAGGGATAGGCGGAGGCAGATTAATCTGCTGACTCAAGATCAATGATTCAATATTGCATTTCATCAATACATTGTTCAGAACAGAAGTCATAATATCCTTCTCCAATTTCTTATTCTTTTTCCAATTATCAAGAATCTCTTTTGATTTTTTCTTATCCTCCAAATAGATAACCTCTCCATTAAGGATGATGAAACCAAAATCTGGCTCATATTTTGATGAAAATTCAAAATCAAACTGAATTCCAACCTGATCTTTTGAGAAATTCAACTCTTTTTCAGAAATATTCTTTATAACAACATTATTGTTTATGTTAATCTTGCCTGAAATAGACTTAGTCTTTTCAACATTTATCTTTGTAAAATTAAAACCGATTACACCCATATTATCACCAATATTAAGTTTTTCAAGTAAGTATATAAAGTTTATTATTTTATAGTGTAGTTGAAGTTATATATGAGAAATCCAACTTACAAGATAAGGGAAAATGTATACTTCAAGAAAGGCTCCAACAACAACCAAAATAAAAGCTAATACGAAAAATATCATAGCGTCATTGATAACTTTCTTGAAACGCTTGCTTCCAAATTGTTCTGAAAGAAATGCTTTTGAGACAACTCCACCAACAATTGCAGCTGCGAAATATGAAAGACCCTCTGTAATCATATGAGGCAAAACAGGAATGATTGTGTATAAGAATGCAGAAGCCCAATTCTGGTTGCTGTAAATGATAACCTCCTTAATCCTGAATCCAAAAACACTGCCCCAAACAGAAGCATTCCAAGCAATGAACAGGATTGATCCAGCACCATAAAAAAATGAAAGGAACAAGCAAGCAATCAAAACAATCATGTTATTTTTTAATATATTGAAGAAAAAAGCTGAATTACCATTTATTGCACTTCCAGCGATTCCAGCAACCTTTAGCTGAGGGCTCAAGTAGAAGATTGAAAAATCTACAGGCCAGACAATGGCAAAAATCAAATAAGCGCAGAAAATGCCCATAAAAGCAAGAAAATAAATCTTGAACAAGTCCTTATGATCCATGAACAAAACTTTAAGATTGAATCCTTTCTCTCTTGTTTCAGCTTTCTCACTTATGCTCAATAAGTTATTCAATAAAGGTATCAATAAGATTGAAGTGAATGCAACACTCATCAAACCTGGGTTTGATCCAAAAATAAGTTTTGCAGAGAAAACACCAATTATACAATAAGCAAAACCCAATAAGAAAGCATATCTAGGCTTTGATTTCAGGAATTTTGGCTTGTAAAGCTGTTCAAACAATTTTTTACCTCTTTTTTTTAATTGATTAGATTAAAATTAGTATTTGACAATATAAAAGTTTCTGTTTTGGAAAGAAAAAAAGAAAAAAGAGATTAATTAATTTTTTTTAAAGGAAAATTTGTCGTTTTAATAAGTTACGATTTCAATTGAAGGCAATCCGAATGAAATCGGAATTAGATGAATTTCATTTGAATTAATATTGTCTAACTACAATAAAGAACAAATTCAATGGTATGTAGTTCTAATGAATTCGGGATTTGATAACATTTGTTGAATTAAATAGGAAAAAATTGGAATAAAATAAAGATTCAGTTATAATAAAATTCCTGATCAATGACAGCATCAACAAGCTTTTGATAGTCTTTTGCTCCTCGTGAGTATTTGGCATAATCATAGATGGATGTGCCTAGACCTGGAGCTTCTTTTAATTTTGAGTTAGTCCTTATCGGTGGGAGAACTATTCCATTGTAACCTCTTCTTATTTCAGCCAATGTCTTAATGCAACTTTTTATCCTCTTATCATACATTGTAGGGATTATTGCAGAAATCTTTAATTTATGCTTGAATAATTCATTCATCTCATCGATGTTAGCTGAGATTTTCTTTAATCCATCTAAAGCAAGATATTCTGTGGCAACTGGGACAAAAGCCTCTTTGCAAAATGCCAATGCATTCTGGCTCAACAAACTTAAAGATGGAGGACAATCAACAAGAATATAATCATACCCTTTTACTGGCTCTAATGCTCTTTTCAAAACAGTCTCCCTTGAAGGGATTCCTGACAATGATATCTCTGCCTGAGCCAACTCCTTGTTAGAGGGAATAATATCCAGGTTTTCCGCAATGTTTACAATGCAATTGTTTGGATTTTCCTTATTGATAAGAAGATGATACATATTTTTGTCAGAATGAGCACAAAGATAAGTGCTTAAGTTGCCTTGAGAATCAAGATCCAAAATAAGGACTTTTCTTCCTTTTCTGGCCAAACCAACAGATAAAGAAGCGACAGTTGTAGTCTTGCCAACACCACCTTTCTGGTTAATAATGCAAATAGTTCTCATTGAATCACCTTTTTTACTAATAAAAGGTATTATGGAGTTGAATTTAAATTTTTCTATTATTGAAAAGATGTGTTTTAATGAAAAATATAAATTTTAGGATATTTATAAGAAATTATTTCAGTTTTGAAAAAAATAAAAAGATTAAATATAAACCTATAATAAATGTTATAATGATCAAAATCAGTTTAACCAAGAAATTTACAGCCAATTCTATTCCTTTCTTGTTTTTGAACATCAATTGATCAAAATCAAATCAATATTTAATAGTTACTATAATTTTAGAAACTAATTTAAATTAGGGATGATTAGGATTAATTTATCATGATGCTAATAGACTGCCACAATCATATTGATTCCAAACAGTTCCAGAAGGATATTGATAAAGTGCTGGAGAGGGCTAAGGAGGCTGGTGTCAAGGCAATCATCAATAACGGGCTTTTGCCTGAGTCAAACAGGAAAACTTTAGAGCTGGCAGAGAAATATGATCTGATTAAGGCTGCACTTGGATTATATCCAGTTGATGTTCTGAATCTGAAAATGAGTGATAAAGATATTGATGATGAAATAGATTTTATTCGAAAGAATAAAAATAAGATTGTTGCAGTTGGAGAGATTGGATTAGATTATTATTGGGTTAAGGATGATTATAAGAGGCAGAGGCAGAAAGAATTGTTTCAGAAAATGATTGAATTAGCAATTGAGATCAAAAAGCCAATCATTGTTCATTCAAGGAAAGCAGAAAAAGAAACTATTGAGATTATTGAAAAAAGCGGAATAAAGAAAGTTATGATGCATTGTTTTTGCGGAACAATAGAACTTGTCAAAAGAATTGAGAAAAATGGATGGTATCAATCAATCCCATGCACTGTTGTGAGAAGCTCTCATTTTCAGCAAGTTGTCAAAGAAGTGAATGTCAACAAATTATTGACTGAAACAGACGGTCCTTACCTAAGCCCTTTTCCAGGAAAAAGGAATGAACCTGCCAATATTGCAGTTTCAGTGAAAAAGATAGCTGAAATCAAGAATATGGATGAAGAAGAGACTGCAAAGAATATTTTCATGAATTATCAGCATATGTTTTTATGATTTTTTTTAGGTTGTGATGTAGATTAGTAAATATTATAAAATTAAATGAATTTCCATATAATATGGGGGTAAAAAGCAGTAAGAAGACTGTTGAAGAAATCCTGGACATTGCAGGCATTCAAATAGGTGGTAATGAACCATATGACATCCAAGTGCATAATCCTAAGATGTATAAAAGAGTCCTAGCTCAGCATTCACTTGGATTAGGAGAATCATACATGGATGGCTGGTGGGACTGCAATGCACTTGACCAATTCTTTGACAGACTGCTGAGAGCAGAAATAGATAGAAAAGTCACTCCTTCAGCAGATATGGTACTGCAGGCGATCAAGGCAAGGGTCTTTAATCTTCAAAAAGTGAAAAGATCATTTCATATAGGAAAAGCACACTATGACATTGGAAATGATATCTACATAAGAATGCTTGACAAGAGGATGAATTACAGCTGTGGTTTTTGGAGAGATGCAGATACTCTTGAAAAAGCACAGGAAGCAAAACTGGAACTAATATGCAGAAAAATGGGATTGGACAAGCAAAAGGGATTAAAGGTTTTGGATATTGGATGCGGATGGGGCAGTTTTGCACAATATGCAGCTGAAAAATATGAAGCTGAAGTGGTTGGAATAACTGTTTCAAAAGAGCAAGTAAAACTAGCGAGAGAAAATTGTCAAGGGCTTCCTATATATATCAGGTTTCAGGATTATCGTGATCTTAATGAAAAATTTGACAGGATTGTCTCTGTTGGAATGTTTGAGCATGTTGGTGTCAAGAATTACAGGAGATTTATGAAAAAAGTTAGGAGATATCTTAAAAATGATGGATTATTTCTTCTTCATACAATTGGAGGAAACAGGTCAGTCAAGCTGACAGATCCTTGGATAGGAAAATATATTTTTCCAAATTCAATGCTTCCATCAGTTAGCCAGATTGCAAGAGCATCAGAAGGATTATTTGTGCAAGAGCATTTTCACAGTTTTGGGCAATATTATGACCCTACTCTATTGGCATGGCACAGGAATTTCAATTATCACTGGGATGAAATAAAAGACAATTATGGCGAGAGGTTCAAAAGGATGTGGGATTATTACATTTTATGCTGTGCCGGCTCTTTTAGAGCAAGAAAGAATCAGGTATGGCAGATTGTTTATTCAAAAAATGGAGTGAAAGGTGGTTATCCAAGCGATTGGTAATTTGATATAATAGATCAAATTATTTTTTATTCACATAATTGAAATTAATTCCTGTATTATTGAAACTAGTATATTAAAACATAATATTTATATATTAGAATGCATTAGTTCTTATCTAGGGGGTAAATATGGTAATATTATTAGATTATTTTAATCTGCCAGACAATATTTTTGAGATAATATTCTCTACACCACAACAAAGCATTGTCGCCAGAGTACTTCTTAATTATATGAAATCAAAAGGAAATGAACTGACAAAGGCAGAGATGTCAGTCATTGCCACACAATTGCATGAAGGAAAGTTTGTTGCTGAACTTGACCAAGGGGAATATAAAGGAAGAGTTGTCAAACTTTCTTATAACAAGAGACAATTCTATGACAGGATCGTGACACCAATGAAAAGCATGGGATTAATTGACTATGACCTTTACCAGAAAAAATACAGGATATCAAAGAAGTTCACAGATGTACTCAGAAATCTTGGCCTGATGTGGCAGAAAGAAGTTGATGCACCTATTGAAAATAAAATGCCAATTTTGAAGAAAATTGCAGTCTAGCAGATGATACAGATGATATCAGGTTTTGTCCTAAAAAATGGATTTTATGACTAATTTTTTCAATCAAAAAGAAAAGATTTAAAAGTATGCATTGATTAATTGTTAAAATGGTAAATGACAATCTTTTGATTGGATTTGGATTTTTATTGGGAATTTTCATACTTTATAAGTTTTTTACCAGGAAAAAGATTGATAAAAAATATCAGGAAGAGATTACTGAGATATTGAATTCTGACAAATATAAGGTAAAAAGCAGGTTTGAAGATTAGAAACACCTCTTTTTCCGATAATTTTATATAATTATTCTGGCAAGATATAGTTTATATGGCAGATGGAAAAGAGGCTAAGATAATATTGTATATAATCAAGGCAGAAGAGTATGTAAAGACAAATGTTCAAATTCTAAGCAAACTGATAAATCAGGATAAATTGTATGGAATCTATGTAACAGTCAACAGGCCATACCATAATCTAGTCAACATATTCCAGAAAAACAATATAGGAATTGACAACCTATTCATAATCGATGCAATCACAAAATCCACAGGAGGAGAGGGTGAGGATGTAAAAAACTGCATATTCCTAGACTCACCAACAAATCTTACAGACATCACAATATCATTGAGACAAGCAATTGAAATATTGAAAGACAAGAAAAAATTCATTTTTTTTGACACACTATCAACACTCTTAATATACAATAATTCAAAAAGCGTGATAAAATTTGCGCATTTCCTCACTGGAAGAATGCGAGAATGGGAGACACAAGGGATAATATTGAGCATAGAAAAGGAAATGGATGAGCAATTGATCAACCAATTAATTCAATTTTGCGATGAAAAGGTGGAACCTAAATGATACAATACCAATCAGAAATAATATTCAACCTATTCAGGCTTGTATTAGTACTTATTGCATTTTTTGCTATGCTGATTGACAACTATAAACATAGGGACTTAAAAATAGCCTCATTCGCCTACACATTCCTTGTATTAGGCTCATTCTCAGGCATATTTTACTTATATTTTGGATTTGTCAGATTAGAATCCATTGAGATCACATTCAAGTATTTGGTCCATATTTTCGGAATAATGCTTGCAGGAATAATGTTCTTCCTAACAGCTTATACAGCAAACAATAAGATGAAGCTCATAGAAAGAAAAACAAAAGAGGCATTCAAAAAATGAATATCTTGATCATAATAATTGATATTATTGGAATCTTTGCATTTATGGGAGCAACATATTATGCATATAAGAATTATGAAAGACTAAAAGAAGCATCCCACCTATGGCTGTATTTTGGAACAGCCTCAATTGTTGCGATCATATGGGGAATCAGCTTTATACTCAGCGAGTTCAATATTAAGATAGCTATCCAGTACGAGCCTGCATTTTTCTTTGCAGTCATATTTCTTTTTACATTAGTAAGCATGAGCTCATTATTTGATTTTATCAAATTACAGGGAAGCTTTAAAGAAAAATAAATCTATGATTTATCATCTAACTCTAAAGAAATAATCCACCTAACATTGCCTTAATAATTATTCTTGACAAAAAGAACAAAGCCAATGACAAGAGCATTATCATAGGAATAAATTTGACACCTTCTTTTTCCTTACCCTTGCTTATCAATCCAATAATAAATGATCCGAAGAATGAAGTTGTGATAAGGAATGTTATGGCAAACTTGATCACAAAATCAACACTAATTGCAATTGAAGTAAAAGAAAATGGAAGGTTTAGATTAGTCATTTCATTTGGAATCGATATCTGTGACATAGAGAATGTCAAGACCTCAACCAGATAAGAAGATAGGCCAAACAGAACTGGAGAGGCAAGACCAGCTGCCACAAAAATAAATATTATATACATATTAACAGAACTCCTGATCTTCTTATCAACTAAATGCTGATTTCTTAGATCTGCTGCAGTCTCATCAAGCAAAGATGACAATTCACCACCTGATTTAATACCAGATACAATAAGTTCAATAGTCCTCTCAAGATTTGAAGATTTCACCCTCTTGATGATACCCATCATAGATTCACCTATCTCTTTACCTGTAGCAATCTCTTTTCCAACAATGTTAATCTCATCCCTTAAAGGTCCAAATTCAGGCCTAGCAGCCAATAACAGTGCTTTATCTGTTGTAAAGCCTGCACGCAGATTTGAACTCATCAGCTGCAATGCATCTGGCAGGACTCCTTCAATAAATTTACCTTTCTTATCAGCAGTCAATAATAGCCACATATAGACTGAAAAGTTCAAGGAAAAAAAAGAAATTAAGAATAAAGGCAGAAAGCTAGCAGCAAATATCACACCAAGGTTAAAACCAATAGCCAATGACAACAGCAATGAGAAGGATAGTGAGAAACCTAGAAACTTGCCTGAATCAATCTTGATATTTGAATAAACAAGCAATGTCTCAAGCTTGACTCTAATAAATTTAGGATATAACCTTCCAATTGTCCTGTAAACTGAAAATTTCATGATTTCACCTTAAACACCAAGCAGATTAGGACGCTTTGACCTAATCAATCCAAGGAACATAATCTGAGCAAAAACAACAATTGAATAAAGACCCCAGAACATCATCTTGACTCCAGTCTCTGAGATATTCATAAAAGAAGCAACTACAATCATCAGAGTCATACCAAGAGCAGGCAAAATGATCGCAACCAACATATAAAACATAGCCAAAGGATTCAATGTCGATCCATAATTCTCAATCTCAATCAACTGCTCTTGGGAGAGAGCACTAATAACCTCTCTTATGACAATTTCAACACTGGATCCTGATTTAATACCATTAACCAATTGCCAAAGCGCCCTCCTAAAATAGAGTGAAGGGTTTTGAGATGATACAACCTCAAGAGCCTCAACCTCAGGAGTGCCAGTATTAATCTCCTTTACAACCTTCTTAAACTCAACTGAGATCTCACCATAATCCTCACTTGATATTCCAACCAAAACATTGAAAAGAGGGATACCAGAATTGACTTGGATAAGAATAGTCCTTAGCGCTGGAAGGAGATTCTTATCAATATTCTTAATCCTCTTAAAAGCAGACAGTTTAGGATACATTATCTGCTGGAAAAAAATGAAAAATGAAAAGAAAAAAATAACAGCAGGACCAAAAAGGGTCTTATCAAATTTTGACAGTACAATTGCTGAGAAAATTGAAAAAAAGATAAAGAAAAAAGTGGTTGCAGCAAGGCACATTGAAAGATATTCCCTCTTGTTAACCTTATACTCTGCCTGATAAAGATGCATCTCTAAAAAAGGGAAAAAAGGATCAATAACCTCAGACAATCCCCTGAAAGATCTAGATAATCGTTCCAACACCCTTGGCGGCAAAAAAGAAAAGGGGATTTTTACAGACATTTTACGATCCCATTATTTTTTTTAATGAAAATTTCTTATTGACCTTATTTATGATATCTTCAGAATCAATATAAAACTTATTCATAACATTTCCTACATCATTCAATGACCTGATCTTGTTCTTGACAAGCCAATCTAGAATATTCTTCTTATTCATGATATCCTTGTTTATCTCCTGCTGGCTCATACCAGTATGCCTGGACAATTGCTCAAACAAACGAAGTGATTCAGAATGAGCAACCAGAGTATCATTTGAAGGCTTCCACCTATACAAAATATTTGGCTTTACAACAGAGTTTCCCTCCTCTTCTGAAGGAACAAACTCACCAACCTGATAAGCCCTTCTTAGACCATGCCGCCTGTCCCTAAACATCACAACATTAAGGTGCACTGCACCCAATAGATTAGCTGGGACTGAAATAGGAGGATTAACCAATCTCTGAATTGTCTCTGCTATTGAATCTGCGTGAACTGTAGCATAGACTGAATGGCCTGTATGCATTGCCTCAAAAAGAACTTCAGCATCTTGAGCTTTCCTGATCTCTCCAAGAATAATCCTATCAGGCCTCATCCTTAATGCATTAATCAAAAGATCAAGCATTGTGACTTCTCCTTTTCCTTCAGGATTTGGCTGTCTTGTCGTCAAAGGACACCAATATAAGAATTTTGGCAACTGCAGCTCTCTTGTGTCCTCAATAGAAAGAATCCTATGATTTGGAGGGATAAATGGCATGCAGACACCTAACATAGATGTCTTTCCTGAACCTGTCCCACCTGAAATAAGAAGATTCATCTCATACTGCATTGCAAGCCAGATTATTGAAAAAATACCAGAATTACAAGTATTGTTTGAGATAAAATCTGTCACAGTCCATGGATCACGGGCAAATTTTCTGATAGTGATAGTATTTCCCTTATTTGAGATAGGATATAGAACTGCATTAGCCCTGTCACCAGTAACCAAATGTGCATCTAAAAGAGGGGTCAATGTCGAAATCTGCCGACCAACCCTTCTAGCAATTATGTTGGAATAATTCTGAATCTTAGCTTCAGTGTCAACAGTGATATTTGTCAAGAGCCAGCCATATTTCTTATGATAAACCCTTAATGGCTCTAAAGCTGAATTAATAATAATCTCTTCAAGATTACCATCATTAAGAAGAAACTCAATATCCCCCAAACCAAGCATCTCATTCATCAATATTTCAACCATATAATTGATCATCTTCTCATTAGTGTGAGGCAATTTCTCCCGAAGCAATTTTTCAGCCTTACTAGAAAACCTTTCCCTCAACTTTGTGACAATCTTTGGATCAAGAATCTCTCCAGCGCTAATTGTCACTTCTGTAACAAGCTCATGCTTTATCTCATCAAGAAAAACCCGTGTAGGTGTCTGAAGATTTAAAAGACTCAACTCATACATAGATGATAATCCAGGTCCACCTACAATATTAACCAGGACTTGAATCTTTCCCACTTTTAAATTATATGACTCAAGTACTTTTCTCATGATCCTTCCCTTGTTTATTTTCTTGATCTTTCTCTTCTTCAACTCTTCTGAACTGAAGCTCACCAAATGCAGGATAATGCAATTTTATAAGATTTCTTGCCTCTAAAATCTTTCCCCAATTCTCAATAAGTTTTATATCAACCTTAAAATAAGTGACAAACTCAGAAAGCTTGACACTTCCTTTCCTATTGACCAAAGAATAAAAAGCATCAAGATCTGTCTCTAAATTTGATAATTTCAGCGATCTCTTACTTAGATTATTTTCAAGAGGCTTTCTCAATCTTTCAACTTCTTTTAAATCAATCTTTTTTGGTGAATCTTTTGATTTTGAGATCAATTTCAATTCAATCTCTTTCTTCTCAATCTCCTTAGCCCTATCAATAATATGTTCAATATCCTGATCAAGCTTATCTTTTTCCTTACTGATATCTGATTCCTTCTTAATAATATTATTAAGCTGCTTGACCAGAACCTCTTCTGATCTTGTGTACTTTTTCATCAGTTCAGACCTCTTAATCCTTGGATTTTTCAATTTATATGTGATTATAGCCAATAATATCAGGATTAAAGCAAGGATGATAGTAGGTATATTGTAATAAGATATTCCAACCACTAATAATCCTACTCCAACAAGAAATATCAAAATAAAGATAAAAGTCAATAATCTTGATTTTTTTTGTTTAATAAGAACATCCTTATTTTTATCTGTTACAGAATTTCCTTTTAATAGTTTTTCTTTTTGTGGTTTTCCTTTATTGATCATAAACTTTTTCTGTGGCTGGATATTCAAGGTTTTTACTTTCTTTTTATTTAATTTAACCTTGACCCGATGGATCAAATATGATATGATGATGATAAGTCCAGCCAAAATAATAATTATATAATTCTTTAAAAAGTTACCAATAACCAATAAAAAAAGACCTAGGATTATCTCAACAATCAGGAAAAAATCAATATGAGATCTGGTTATCTTTTGACCTTCCTTTTTTCCCAAGCCTTTTTTCCCCTCTTTGAATTTAAATCTTATTCCATCCTTTTTCTTAATGTCCTTGCTCCTTATAGAAATATTATTATTGATCTTTATTTCTTTATCTCCATTCTTCTGTAACTTTTCCTTTTTAATCTGTCGCTTCCTTTCTTCTTTTAATATCCTCTTTTCATTTCTTCTCTTCTCTTTTTCAATCACTTTTTTCTGTTTTTCCAATTCTTTCTCTTTTTTCCTCTTTGCCCTGTTTATCAGTAAATTTGAGAAAAAACCCGGTTTCTTTTTATTTGTAGATTTCAAATTAGGTTGATTCTTTAAAACATGTTTATTGCTTCTTTCTAATTTTATTGACTTTTTTTTATTACCCACACAATCTCCCCAAATAAAGGATATACTTTTAACTATCTGATAGAAATATTATAATATATACTTTTAAAAGTATGTTTTAATTCAATAATGGTGAAAATAGAAAGTTAGCTATTGATATAACTATAGTTTATAAAAAAATAGTAAATAGAAAAAACTTAAATCATGATTTATTATCCTTTTTAACAATCATCATCTGCTTAAACAATGCAGTTGCACCCTTAACATGAGCAAGAAACTCATCATAAGTCCTTATCTTGAATATTTGACCTAATATGTAGCTTGGCCTTGTATAAAACTTCTTGTTTGCCATCACCAAATAATTCTTAAGCTCATCTTTAGTAAATACATTTGAATCCAATGCCAGAGTGCCGTCAGTCAAAACATATTTGTAATCTTTCCAATCACCAGAAACATTAAACAATTTGCCATTATACTCGTTATAAATCTCAGAACCTGGGAAAGGCGTCAAGATAAAGAAAAAAGCCTTGTCTGGGTTGAGTTCAACAGCAAGATTTATTGTGTCATTAATAGTCTCTTTTGTCTCACCAGGCAAACCCATCATAAATGAAGAGAAAATCCTTATGCCTCCCACTTTTCTCACTATCTTGAATGCAGTCCTTATCTGCTCCAATGTTGTACCTTTCTTTATGTTGTTAAGAATCTGCTGGTTTCCACTTTCAACACCAAAACTAAAAGCTCTTAATCCAGCTTTTTTCATCAATCTGACAAGATCCTCATCAATTGTGTTAACCCTTGCCAAACAAAAAAATTCAATATTTAATTTTTCACCTATAAGCCTATTACAGATATCAACAACCCTCTGTCTGTTGATAGTGAAAGTATCATCATAGAAGATAATGTATTCAACACCATATTTTTCCTTCAAATGCTTGATCTCCCTTATGACATAATCAGGGCTATTAGGCCTAAACTTATAGCCCATTGAAAGATGTGCAGCGCAAAAAGTGCATTGATTGGGGCATCCTCTGCTTGTCCTGACTGTAGCACTTTTTTTATTAGTCTTTAGATATTCAGGAGGCTCATATTTGCCTAAATCAACCAAGTCACGGGCAGGGAAAGGCAGACTGTCTATGTCATCTATCAAAGGCCGAGGTTCTGTATTTATTATATTATCACCCTCCCTAAACATAATGCCTTTGACATCATTAAAATTCTCTCCTTTCTCAATTGCAGAACATAATTCTTTCATAGTGATTTCTCCTTCCCTTATCACCAAAATGTCAAATTCTTTGTATTGCTTCATTGTCTCATATGGAAGAGAAGATGCATGAATCCCCCCTAAAACAGTTATTATATTGCTGTTCTCTTTTGCAATCTGAGCTAATTTAACAGCAGAATGAAGATTAGAAGTCATAGAAGTTATACAAACTAAACCAGGTCTTGTTTCCTGTATTTTTTTTGCTATGTCATCATAAGTCATGTCCATGATCTCAGGATCTATGAATATTATCTCATGTCCTGCCTGCCTTAAGAAGCTAGCAATATATCCAATGCCTAATGGATAATTCTGGGAAACTAAAGATTTAACTTTCTTGTAGATATCCATATATGGCGCTTTAATCAGCATCACTTTCATTTTTTATCAAATATAGGGGAAAGGTATGTATTTAAATAATTATCTGTGAATCATTAAATCACTTGATTTTACTTATAAACTATGACTATGATTTTGAAAAAATAAAAACTTTGTCATTCCATACCAAGACATTCTTTTTAGTTGAAATAAAGGCAACAAAAGAATCAAAATTCTACTTATGTAAGAATTAATAGGCTGCTAGATAGAATGGTTGATGTTGCAAAAAGATTGAATGTGCGGGTTCTGTTGGCGGTAAAATATAGGTATAGAGAATGGGATAGAAAGTGATAAGGATATGGGAACATGAAATCAACAAGGACATTGACAAGGCCGTTGAAAAAAAGGTCAAGAAAATATTGAGTACAAAATATTGAGTAAAGTTTAAAAAGTTGAGGCATTCTTCATATATATGCCAAACAAATATGTTGATTTTGTAAGTGATGAGGAATTTCTAGAATGTGTTAAATGGGTTTGTGATGCATACCCTAAAAATATTTCTGAAATTGATATGAAAAAGCTACATAAAAATACGATTGATCCTATTAAACAAATTTTCGATATGGTTACTGGAGAATTATCTTATGAGGACTGGCTTAAAAAAGAAAATTTCAGGCAAGTAGACAAGACAGTAAATAATAGGATTGGGGAATTTCATCAAATGCTTCTTGGAAAAATTGATGGTTGGTCAGATTTAGGTGTTGGAGACTTAACAAAAGTAGATTTAAAGAAAAATGACAATGGGATATTTATTGAATTAAAAAATAAGGAAAATACCGTCAATGCAGATTCTAAAAACAAATTAAGAGAAAAAATTGAAGCTGTTTTAGAAACCTATCCTGATTCAATTGTATATTGGGCATACATTCTGAGTTCTAATGGAGATTCTGGTGAAGATATGTGGAAACTTAAGGGATTTGAAGATAATGTAAAAGTCCGTAAAATATGGGGTAAACAGGTTTATCAACTTATTACTGGAGATAGTGATGGATTGGAAAAAGTATGGAAAGCATTACCTATTGTAATTAGTGATATTATCAAGAAAAAGGTCAATCTACCTGAACAGGACTTGAAAATTCTTCAAGATTTTTTTGAGTCTGCATTTCACTAGAGGCTGATTTACCTTCAAGTGCATTAATGAGTTCTCTGCCAACTGCTTCTGCAACCTTAACTGCCACTGCATTTCCTATTTGCTTGTACTGTGAACTAATGCCTCCTTCAAATTCCCATTTGTCTGGAAAAGACTGAATTCTTGCATATTCCCTGACTGTAAAAGGTCTTGTCACATCAGGATGGCATCTTTCAGTCTGTTTTTGAGATGGTGATGTTGTCAAAGTGAGGCAGGGTTCATTCCAACTTATTCTTCTTGCCATTCCTCTTCTTCCTCCCCCACTTGTAAAGCTTTTTCCCATATATTCCTTTTGGAGTTTTATTGGGAGGTTTATCCAACAGCCTCCTGCAGGAATCAGTTTCATTATTTTCTTCCTGTTCTCTGAATATTTTGTCCCTTCAGATTCTGGAACATCTTTTAGGACTTCTTTTAATGTTACAGATTCTGTAATTTTAGCTGGAAAATTAAAGTTTATTCCAGGTTTTGTACCTACCACAATTACCCTTTTTCTTTTTTGGGCAACACCATAATTTATGGCATTAAGTACTTTATGCTGGATATTATACCCCATATCCCTCAATATGTTTACCATTGTCTTAAAAGTCTTTCCGTTGTCATGTCTTAGGAGTCCTTCTACATTTTCACCCACAAAAATTTTGGGCTGGACTTCCTTGATGCAACGGGCAAATTCAAAAAATAATGTCCCTCTCGTATCTTCAAATCCAAGTCTTTTTCCTGCATAACTAAATGCCTGACATGGAAATCCACCAGTAACTATGTCTGCTGACATCCCCATAAAATTAACATTACTAACATCATCATGTATAACATTCCAATTAGGTCTGTTCTTTTTTAATGTATTTACGCAGTCCTTGTCTAACTCTATAAGGGCACTTGATTTAAGCCCTGCATTTTCCAGTCCTAATGCGAGCCCTCCTGCACCTGCAAATAATTCAATGACTGTGTGATTTTTAGATGCCATAAAGGCGTCTAGGGGTTTGTGATATATAAATCTTATCCCTCAATGTCCAGTGAAGTGATGAGAATTCTTATAATCCGGATGTTTATTTATGATTAAGGAGGTGATTTTATGGAACAAATGCAAGTATATGCTGGTTTGGACATGCATAGTGAGACAATAACTGGCACTATTAAAGATAGT
>JBDROB010000078.1:0-20129 GCA_043810355.1 Candidatus Woesearchaeota archaeon | reverse complement strand
TCTTGTTTCAGAATCGAAACATTTTTGAAGATAAGATATTATATTAGCCATGGTTTTATTAGCAAAATTAAACCATAGCTTCTCCTATTTGCTTTTTTCTGAGCATTTAGGAGGAGTTAATTTCTAATCGGAGATACTGTTTTTATATAAGAATTTTGTTTTTTATGATAGATTAATATTTTCTTTGGTCTGTAAACAGATCAGAAAAAAATCGTAAAAAACGCTTTTTCATCAATTGCCTTACTTGATTGATTCTTTCTCCAGCATCCATGCTTTGGATAATCTCAAAATAATCATAGCCATACCTTAACGCCATCAGGTCATAGTAATGATGGCAGAATTTACAGAGAGTGATGCCATTATTGACAGTATTAGTACCACCATGATGCCTAGGGATTATATGATGGGCTTCATTTGAGAACTTACGACCTCTAATCCAATCAATGATAGAATTAAAACAATTCTGGCATCTGTTATTATCCTTTTCAAGAACCCTCTTTCTCCAAGTGCTGACACTAAAAGCATCTCCAGCAATATAATTTATCCTTGGCTCTACATAATTCAGAAGTTTGGCCTGTTTAACCATAAGAAAATTTGGATAAGAGGTCATTTATATAGTTTACAGCAGAATGTCCAGTGGTTATGTGATTACTCATCTTCCATATGCATTAAATACTCTTTGACACCTCTTTAGCAAATTTCTCAAATCCTTCAACTTCCTTTTTCTTAGTGCTTTTTATTTCCTTAAACTTTTTTAGCATACTCTTTTCAACTTCTTCGCTTAATGCTTCATCTGCCATGGGATAAAGTATGTTATCTTCCTTGAAGATGTGTTCCCTAATCAAATCAATGTAACCTCTTGCTCCCCTAGCCAATTTATCTTTATTATTCTCAGCTAAACCTTCTTCTATCATCTTGACATTGTGCCTTCCTTCATCATGTTCCACTAACATTTGCTCCACTGGATTGCAATGCACACACCCTTCCTCTGCACTTCTGTTAAACTCTTTAAACAGGATGTCCTCCTCCTTTGAGTGATGGAATTTGTCAGCATAATTTTTGATAAAATCAATAACCTTTTTAAAAAAAGCTGTGTCAATATCCATGTCTTTTAATTGTTCTATTTCAGACTCTAAAGCTACTACTACTTTTAAGATATTTTCATGTTCTTTTGACAATATTCTTGAAGTTTCTGAACTGATTTTCATACTTTCACCTCATTATTCCTTCTTTTTCTTTTTACAAACCTTACAATAATGTTTAATATGTCTTTCAACAAGACTTAATAGTGGGATGATGGTATCTGCATTCAATGAATATATTCTTTCCCTGCCAATTTTCTTAACTTTGATAAAACCGCACTCCAATAGTGATTTTAATGCATGAGAAACTTTACTTCTTTCTTGATTGAGATGTTTTGATAATTCATTAACACTGAATGGCTTCTCTTTAAGTTTTATTATGATATCAACCTTTAATCTAGACCCCAAAGTCTCAAAAAATAAGTGACATTTGTCTTTCATATGTGAAATATAATTCACATATATATAAATCTTATGGATCTAAAGAACCACAATCCAGAGGCTATTGCTCATCAATATGGTATATTATCCTTTTTATTTATTGGACTCAGTCCTAGACTAAGGTATTTTTTAAGAACTCAAGGTGACATTGCACTCTCGCCTACGGCACACCCTCAAAAAAAGCAATTAAATGATATAAATAAAAGAGTTGCAAAATACTTATATACTTCTGGATGTATACTTCCATCATGAGAAGATTATATTTGATTGCTCTAATTATCATAATTTTTTTAAGCAGCTGTAAAAGCATAAATGATTGTGACAGGGATTATTCTGTGCAAAATCTTAGAGAGATCTGCTATATTGATGTTGCTGAAGCAAATAAAGATCTAAGAGTGTGTGATCTAATTGAGGATCCTTTGACAAAAGATAATTGCATTGCTGGTGTTGCACTTGCCAGAAAAGACCTGTCAATATGTAATAATATTATTGATGAGGATGACAAATACAGATGCTATAGCTTAATTGCCTTAAGCAAACAAAATGCCAATATGTGCAACAATATACCTAAACAAAGCATAAAAGATGGATGTTTCTTAGGATTATCAGACTGTGAACAGATAAAAGATCAAGAGACCAAAGAATTGTGTGAAAAATTAAAGTAAGTTATTTCTAAATCTAAATTCAGTACTTATTAACTATTTTATAGTAGTAATAAATAGAAAGATTTAAGAATCAAAAAACAATTACAAAGTATATGGCATATACTGACTTATCAGATTTAACAATACTTGGAACAGGTATAATGGACTGGTTCAGGCAGTTCAAGACTCCTCAAAAGACAGACTATGGCCTTGAGTTTCTTACAGCAGCTACTGAAGAGTTTCTTGATATTCCTAATAGAGAAAGGTATCCTCTTCCACAAGGAGTCAGAGGAAGGCATTTTGAAGATACAATAAACAGGAATGTTATGAAAGATGATAATATTCCAGCAAATAAAAAAAGGAGAAAATCATATCAGAGAATAAATGCTATTAGAAAGAATTGGGAACAAGGATCAAGGCCCTACAGCATCAGGTCAATGGACTATTTAAGAGATCCAGCAAACGGCATATTTCAGATTGATCTATTAAATCCTGTCTCTTATGATGGAACATATCTGGAAAATGATGGAATCCCTTTCAGCCATCCATTTGTCCCGCAATTAAGCTATTTGGTCGCAACAAGATTAGTAGGTGGTAGTTTTGTCAACAGAAATGTCCATGTAGGTATAGTAGATCAAGATCAGATGGATAAGTTAAAAAGAAAGCTAACAGGCCCAATAACCAATGGGTATACTGAATTTAGACCAGATTTAGGCAATGTGCTTCAGATTAAAGGATGCTATCTGCATGTGTTTGACATGCTAGGTCTTGTAAGAGGAAAGACTGTTGATGCAACTCCAAAGAATCTAGGTGTAGGTTATTTGGAAGAAGTGATTGAACTGATGAAGCTCGGCAATCTTGACAGGCATGATCATAATCATGCACAAAGGATTGTCACAAGATTTATGGAAGGCCTGATTGACCACAAACTTGTAAAAGGAGATTCAAGCACAGTTGTGATAAATCCAGTCGGTTTCAGATACAGGAGAACTTCAGAGCATTTTACACAATTCCTGAGAAATGCTTTTGGAGCAGCATTTCCAGACATCCCATTCTCAATGCCATCTCCTGACACTAGATCAAGACAATTGTATGATGGTGAATGGAGAAACTATTATGGAACAAGGATACACATTTCAAGCAGACATAGAGATGATTTCTATAAACAATTGAGAAGATTGGATTAAAAAGAAAATATTATAAAGTAATTATTCTAAAATATATATTATGTCAATCAGATTATCGATATTATTGATTGTATTCAGCCTTATTTGGATTGTTTTTTCAGGATGTGCAGAAAATATTGATTGTGAGCCTCCTTATCTTCTTAGACCTGACAGCTGCTGTGAAGACCATGATAGAGATTTTATATGTGACGATGTGGAGAATTATGCAACAACTACAACAACTCTTCCTGTGACTACAACAACATCGACTACACTTAGACAAACTACTACAACTATCACAACTATCACTACACTGCCAGATGCAAGTACTACAACAACCACTACAACTATCCCTTTGGTCAGATTAGTCTATGAGACTCAGCCAACATATACTTTGGCTGATTATCCAGAGCCATTTATTGTCAACAATCGATATGACGGCATCATTGTTGTAAGCAGTGGAGGCACAGATAATAATGTGATAGCAAATGATATGATAACTGCAGGTGAGCTGATAAATGGTCTAAAAGCGTCTGGTTCAGGCAGTACTGTAAGAGTAGGGTCAACAATCCTTGACAGTGAGCTGACAGAATCTGTCCTGGAGACAGAGAACATAATATCTATAGGAAATCCCTGCTCAAATTCTATAACTGCACTCATCATGGATGTGCCCTTCAACACCTGCAATGATTACAGCGTGATACCAAATAGAAGAGGCATTGTCAAGCTATATGAATATCAAGGAAAGGTGCATATTGTAGTTGCTGGATGGGACCCGATGGATACTAGGACAGCAGCAAGAGTTCTTGTCAATTATAGGCTGCATGACTTAAGTGGAAATTATCATGAAGTTGATTAAGAGAAAATAAAAATGCGAGGGAAGGGACTTTCGCAAAGCAAATTTTCGCTTTAATTCGAACCCTCGGACCCACTAAGGGACAGGATATCTTAAGGTACAACCCTAAGTGTCCATGAAGTGGAGCAATTCTTAAGTCCTGCGCGTTTGATTGCCCAAACTTGCTTTAAGGCAAAGTTTGCCAGGCTTCGCTACCCTCGCAATAAATGCCTGGTAATCTTACATGGGTATATAGTTGTTTAAAAAACTTTTTATTTAAACTTAAATAAGTATATTTTAAAGAAAAAATGTTCATGGATTATAAGCATGATCCCTTAGTAATCTTAATCTTTCTCTTGCAGACTCACTTACAGTTATCTTTTTCTGGCCGTGGTTGATCTCAATCACAGGCCTTTCATATCCAAAATGATGAAACGCTTGAGTTATCTCATATCTCATCTTTTTTAGAATGTTTTCACCTCTTGTTCCACTTGACTGGCTTCTAGCCCAATGCTCGTGATCACCTACAGTCAATTCGCCATTCTGTATCAAAGTTTGGAGATATTCCCTTGATTGGGGATGGCCTGGATTGAAGAGAAGATATTTTCCAAAGATTTCAGATGGATGACAAGTTTCTTCCTCAATATCTTCAGGTTTTCTGTTAATAAATTGTCTAAGTGTATCGTGAGAATAGAAGAAATGCGCATACCAGTCTGAAGGCATGTTTAGCCTGTCTTTCTTATCTCCAAGAAGAATGTTGACTTCTAATGCTAAACCAAAATATTCTTCAAGAGAAGAATTCCTATAATCAGCAAATTCACCATTCTGTAACACATTAAAAGCAGCATCACTACCTATCATGGTCTCTAGGCGTTCAAATTTTTCACAAAAGTAATCATAATCCTGTTTTTGAGCAATAACTCTAGCACGCTCTGGATCAATCTCAAAATCTAATAGTAATGCTTCAAGCTCTTCATCCATAAGAAAAAGAAAGTTTATTCTTTTTTATAAATCTTTTGTTTTGTTATCACTATAAAATAGTTATATTTTTGTTCATATCAAAGTCCTGATCGGGTTGATCATATCAGCAGCATTATTCTGTGGACTGTTCACAGAATTGTCAAAGTCGGCAGTGACCACCAGTCAATAGGCTGGTGGCATGTTCGCTTCGCTCACCCTGCCGACTTTGAACATGCTCAGAAATATACCACATTCCAAAAATAGATTGTTGACAGTATTGTCCACTGGTCATGCAGGCCATGGGTATATTTCTGACATATCAACAGGAAACATCTCCATCCTGTCTGCATCAAATGGTTTCAGAAGTTTTTTCACCTTTTCTAAGTCCTCTTCTTTCAGATATTTACCTTCATCTCCTTTTGAAAGCACAACAGGCATCCTGTCATGGATTTTTTTTGTTAATTTGTTTGGCTCAGTTGTGATTATACTAAAAGATATGATTTCTTTGTTATTTGTTTTATTGCTAAGATCCTTCCAAATGCTGAATATACCAGCCATTGAGAACAAGTCCTCTTTCTTTACTTTAATCAGATAAGGGATCTTCCCTTTGCTTGTCTTTTTCCATTCAAAGAAATTATTTGCTGGAATCAAGCAACGCTGTGATTTAAAATAAGTCTTGAAAGAAGGCTTTTCTGAGACAGTCTCAGCCCTAGAATTGATCATCTTAAACGCAGATTTTTCTTCCTTGCTCCAATGCGGGATCAATCCCCATTTGGCTGAGACAATCTGATTCTTGATTCCTTTTGTTAATATTTCCTTGTTTTGATCAGGATTTATGATTATAGGCAGATTTAGGCCTGGAGCAGCATTATAATATACTGGGAATTTAAAGACTGATTTGGCATTGAACCTATTCTCAATAGCCTGCATAGATGAATAGATGCTGAATCTTCCGCACATGAGGATTGTATAGAATAGGTTATTTATTTATTTTACTATTAAGAATTTTACTGTTAAGAAGCATAAGCAAGCTCTTCTCTTGCAGAAGCAAATGGAATCCTTATTCTGTCAAGAATCCTTTCAAAATCTTGTTCAGCTGAATAAACAATATCATTTGTATTTAAAACAATTTTCAATTGTTTATTTTTTTATCTTTCTTTTATTTAATTACTTTCTAGTAGTAATAATAGAAAGATTTATAAATGATTAGTTTTATCTATTTTATACGAATATGAACTATTCGTGAAGAAAATGAAGATTGTAATATTAGGAGATATCCACGGAAAATGGGATAAGGCAAATGCCATTATTAGCCATGAATTAGAAGATAATGGAGTTGCCTTAAGCACTGGTGATTTCTGTAATTATGATTACAAACCTTGGAAAAACAAAAAATTAGTTTTTGTCCATGGAAACCATGATAATCCAAGTGTTTTAGGTGAATTATTTAGACAACCAAAAGATTTAATTGCTCTGAGGGCTGGTGATGTATATACTCTACCTGACAACACAAGAGTATTAGGATTTCCTGGTGTATATTCTCCACATTTCTTTAATCATGGTGAAGAAGTATCAAAATTTTATACAGTAAAGGATGTAGAAAAAGCACTACAAACTGATGTACCTATTGATATTCTTTTATCACATGAAGCTCCATTAGGTGTTGTACAGAAAAATGGTGCAGATGTTGGAAAAGAACATATTACTAGGCTTATTGAAGAACTAAAACCAAGGTTGGCAATATTCGGCCATCATCATAACTTTTATGAATCAAGAGTTGGACAAACAGAGATAATTGGAATGGGGTACCCTCATCATGGATATGCTATTCTTGACACTGAATCATATTCTTTAGATCAAATTAAAGGATTACAAGATGGACAAAACAAACCTTATAAATTCTCTTGGGAAAGATAAAAAATGGCAAACTTACAAGAACAAAGGGAAATGGAAAGAGCATTGCATGCTGGACTAAATTTTCTTCAAAATGGAGAAAAAGTTAGAGCCCTTGAAATATTAATAAGATTACAGGACCAAGATCATCCATTAGCCCATTATTTTGTTGCAACATTTAAAATGAAAACAGCTAATGGAAATCCAATTCCAAATTTGACTGATGCAGTCACACATTATGAAAGAGCAATTGAGCAAAAACCTGATTTTGCAGATGCTTATCTGATGTTAGCAAGAGCTCAAAGACAAATTGCTGCAGCTGAAATTGAAGAAGTTGGAGTAAATCCTAAGGGAAATGATAGACATAGATCACTGCTGTATTCTGCTGAAGATAACCTAACTCATGCCTCCAGATTAAATCCAAGTTTTAGTGAAGCAGTTAGACATGAAAAAAGGATGATAAGTGGAATACAAGAATTTTTAGAATAAATATTAAGACGCAGCTTCTACAACTAATGGAATAAATGCATCAGAATCAAATTTTGATCCTTCTACAATAACTGAAAGCTGAACAGCTTTTGTGCCAAGTTCTTCATTTCCTAATCTCCATAAATTACTTCTTAAAGCCTTATCATCATCAAGATAATGGAGCCAATAAGCACTCAGTTTTCCTTTATTTACTTCTCTTTCAAAACCTTTTGCAGGTGGTTTCCCATCAGGAGTTCTTGATCTTATTGTTTGTGCAATCTCATCAAATTCATCTTGAGAGACAATGATACTTACATCATAATCATGAGTCGGATCTCTAATAAATGGATCACCTGTTTTAGTAGATTTACCTGTTATTGAACTTCCAACAACTCTTACTCTATCTCTTGGTATATCTCCTACTAATCTATCCAGCTCACTGTCAATCCTTGAACTGAAGCTGACAAATTCATCTTGTCTCATTCCTAATGGAACATATTGTGAAGCAGTCCCTGTTTCAGGATTAAATCTTACATGAATAGGTTGACCATCTGGGAGATAATCATTATATAGCCTGACTACACCATTAGTTCCATCTTCAGACATGGTCTCAAGAACAGCAACACCATTTTTTCCTCTTGTCTTGGCAACACTCATAACCATCTCATTATAAGTGTCTATAGAGACTGGTCCATGTCCTGGAAAATCAGAAACACCATTATGGATTACAAGCCTTGCAACATTTGGATCGGCAGCATCGTCAAGAACACCATCAACACTGTTATACATTGCATAAGATCTTGTCATTCCAGTCTCTTCTGCAACAGCCTGTCTGATCCTATTTATTGTGTGGACATCAACCCTGCCAGTCTGATCAAGAATATCCTGGGTAATTTCTTGGCCTTGGTAAAGCATTCTGTCTGCAATACCTCCAACAACAACATCATCAATAGACTGACCTCTTTTAACTGTTTGATCTAATTCCAAATTTAAAACTCTATTTAACTCTCCAAAATCATCAACATCAGAGAAAACCAATCCATCCCTATTAAAGAAAATAAAGTTTTCCTCACCACCAGTACTTAAGGCTCTTTCAGTCCTGCTGTATTTAGCCATTGCATATCCAACACCAACATTAGGCGCACCAGTAACAGGATTGGTCATAGTCACAAAACGTACATCATTCAATGCATCTTCCAAAGTATGAAGATTTCCTGTAGTTGGGGATGCTTTGTATGCATCTAAAGCAGAATCATATCTCTGCCTGTAAGACTGCCCAGACGGATGCATTGAATCAATTCCAGGTGCCTGTCGTGTATAATCAAAATATATTGGTTGTGTTAATTCAATCTGGTCAGCTCTTACAACTGTTGTGGTGTGTTTACCTCCAAAAGTATCTCCAGTTGTCAGAGTGCCTCCACCAAAACCTTTTGATGCCCTACTATATGCTTCCTCAACTGACTGACCTGATCCTATACTAGCCCTAAAGCCTGTAACCTCTCCATCAACAATACCTCTAACTGTAGGATCAAGAGTATCAAGGAAATCACCTTGATTCCTTGCAAGCACATCTGAAACAACATCATTGAGAATAACTTCATCAACATCTCCTGCAAAATAAACACCTGTACCTCTTGGGCCAACTCTTGAATGGCCATTGACAAGTTCAATACTTGTCCCTGTACTACCAATCCTAACATTATACTCATCAACAATGTCACTGCCTATCTGCTTAAACCTAATGACTCCGTTTGCTACAATCTCATCACCAAAATCTGAATGACCTACAAGGTTTCCATGCTGAAGTTCATTCAAGACCTTGTCATTTACAACTAATTCATCTCCCCTAACCCTATATCCATTTGTCTCAAACATTACAGACGTAACTCTTTGATCAGGAAATACCTCAGCAACATCCCTAGAGATTGTCTCTAGAGAAGATGATCCATAATTCCTTAGTAAACCATCTGGACCTACAGGATCTGTCAATTGCCTGAATTGCCCTTCTACCTGTTTAACTGTTATATGAGAGGGAAGTGTCTCAGATAATTCTATGTTTGTTGGAGAAAAACCTGTCCTTTGAGGGACAACAAACTCTTCAATAGGATTCAGATGAGCGTTTAAAGTCAAATCATCAAGATTTCTTGCAAGAACATCATTGACACTCGTACCTCTCATGAGCTTATTAACATTTGTGCCAATATCATCAAAATATCTACTAGATACCTGGACAGCATCTGAAGCCGAGCTTGATGCACTTCTTCTTAAGGCTCCAATTGACCTAATATTTCCAGTTGTGAGTGCAAGGGCTATTCCTGTACCTCCTGCAAGAAGAGGATCATGAACATCAGCTCCAAAAGAATCAAGGACAAAGAATATTCCTGCATCTAAGGCCCTATCTTCTGCCAATGCAAAAACAGCACCCCGTGCTCCAGTTGTTACAGGGCTGATAATTGATCCACCTATCCCTCCTGTTGCAACTGCAATAGTGACTGTTCCAATGCTAACCCCCTCATCAACAAAGTTAAGGAAATTTGCTGCTTTTTCAGATCCAAAAAGGCTCATTGCATAATCCTGCCTCATCTCCCCTGATCTTGAATTCTGAAGATTTTCATCAATATTAAGCTCTTCATTGGCATAACCAAAACCTTCTTCCATAGGTACTGTTTCATAAATACCTAAAATGCTTCTTAAATCATTCCCAAATTCTTCACTATGATAAACTTCCTGAGCATGAGGCATGAGCTCTCTAAAATCATTAAGTACTTCTTGTTGGTCATTAGTAGTCAGATAAAAAGCATCTCCAAGCATTTTTCCATTTGCATCAATCAATCTTGGTCTACCTTGCCCTATAAAAAACTCATCAACAACCTCAGGATATTCCTCAGCAATATCCAAAATTGTCACAGATGTTCCATCTGGTGCCAAATAAATTTCATTATCCTGGTCATAAACATAATCATTTAATGGAAAACCATTGATACTTACAGGTGACCCATCATTATTCACTAAAACAGAAATATCAGGATTTCTAATTACTGTCCCAAGACTGTTTAATTCTTGCCTCCGGTTTTCCATAAATTCCTGAACTTCCCTGGTTGAATATGAATCAAATAATGAGTTCTCTTCTTCAACTATTCTGTTTGCAGCTACCCTGTTAACAATTTGGCTAACCTCAACTTCAGACATCTCACCATTAAGGAATCTTCCTATGTTATCGCCTGAAACACCAGCTTTATTCAATTCCTTGATAAGGCTCATTCCATTCAATCTATTCAAAGTCTCTCCATCAACTGAATTTGCAAAGACTATAGCTTCGTTCTCATCAGAGAAAGCTAATGACTTTCCATAGCCTCCTGTAAAAATCGCTTTTGCCATAAACCACTCATCATTGGGATCAAGCTCTTCAATTCTTTCAAATGCACCTTTTCTCTCCTGTATAATCTGATCCATAAGACTCCTCCTGAAAATCAAGGCTTCATCGATGGCATTAAGGTTTCCTCCCCTATTTGCCTGGACAAAAAGATTGTGAGCTTCTTCCATTTGATCAAATATTTGAGGGTCTGCATCTGGATTCATATCTCTTAGATCACTAATCATATCAAAGGCCTGCTGTTCTGCTGCCATTGAATTTGCAATCTCCCCTCCATTTCTCAGTTCCAACGCCATTTCCTGCATAATTACTATCTTATTTATTGAAGGTCCAGTGTCCTCATAATTACCCTCACTGTCAATATTCTGCATTTCCATAAATACCCTAAAACCATTTGATCTTTTCTCATGGTCAACAATTCCACCAATCTGTTCTTCTAAAGCAGTCAATGCAAGATAATTCTCAAGCCTGAAAGCAACATCTTCAACTGATTCTATTGCAATTAGATCAGCAATAGTTGTAGCAGAACTAGTCATTCCAATCTGATGCTGATCCTCACCTAGATAATCAAGAATCTGAGATGGATCAAAATGATCAGAATTGAGAAGATCACCAAAATTCTCAATATTCATCCTTGCTTCACTTATTTTATTTGCAATAGCCACTCTATCTGCTTTATTCCCAGGTATCTGCGGAATAGCATCAATAAGGAAAGCTGCCCTATATGAATGCCTATCATCAGAAGGTATGAGTTCTATCATCCAGTCAATTTCCTCAAGGTTTTCCATATATTTTTCCCCATCTGTTTCCCTGTTCATGACTTGGTACATTCTTGTCAATCCAAGACGATTCACATTGACTCCCTGCTCATCATTTCCAATGCCCCTCTGGACAATTCTTGTCAGAGTAGGAAGGTCATGGCCAAGGTATTGTTGAGTGTCTCTAGTGCTTAAGATTGTAACTGGATCATTATCTTTTTCTTGATATTGTATTCCAAAGTCAGAGGTTCTCATAAAACTGACCTTGCCATATCCAATATTTGCCAAAAGGTCACGGTCTAATAAGGCAAATGAAGTCTCAACTCCTGCAATTGCCTGCAATTCAGACATTGTCTGTTTGTCAATAGAAATAGACATATCTCCGCTTGAATCATGAGAAACATAGCTGACAAACTCATATGTATCTTCCTGAATAAATTGATCATTATCTAATAAATCTCCTTTTCTATATGTAGTGCCAAGGACTGCAAAAACTTCTTTATTATCAGGAATGTTTTGATTGTCAATATTCATGAAAATCCTATTATTATTCTCTTGAATATCAACGTAAGTTCCATCTCTTAATGTATATACTCTCTCACCTTTTACATCAAGGAAAAGGTCACGGCCCTGTGCAAAGTACTGGTTCTTGTCATTCTCATCTTTTCCAACAATGACAATTGATTCTCCCTCTGATTCACCTGAATTCAGAATATTATTTCTAATCTCTTCATCAAAATTGCCGAACATGATTGTTTTTCTCTGAAACTCAACATCAGAAAGGATATCTCTCATCTTGTCAGTACCATGGTCAGGATCAGTTGATCCAATTCTGTAATCCTCAATATTGTCCTGCAAATAACTATCCTTACTGTTTAGATTGACTTCTTGGAGAATTTCATCTGAAAACCTGGCATTTGATTCTCCATGAAGGAGATATTGAGGCATTCCAGATATATCATCAATTACACCAAAACCAGCTTCTGAATCACTTGTTTTCATAATCAAATTCTTTATGTTTCCAGAATCATCATACTCAATGTCAAAGTCTCCTCTTGAAGTGATGACATCACCATTATCATTTTCATATGAAAATTTACCATCAGTGACAGAAACAAATTTAGGATTTCCAGCCGTATTTGCACTTTCTGTGTCAGTTGTTGTTTGCTGGTCAAAGACTGCCACAATATTTTTTCCCTCAATTGACATTCCAGTGTCACCATCATCCTGGCCAATATTAAGCGTTACTGGCCTATCACCAATAGATGTTGCAGTCATTGTCAATTGAGTGGAAGAGTCATCAACAGAACCATCCTCATTTAATGCAGGAGAATTAATGACAGATACAGTTCCTTCTGCAGGCATCTCAAAATTAACATTTCCAACACTTCCAGAAGATTCACCTTCAATTATCACACCATTGTCTTCAGTCAGCTGGACTTCTCCACCATTTGGAAGTTCAACATCAAGCTGGGTCTGCTCATCGCTCATACTTGATTCTCCTTCAAGTTTTATAACACCTGCTTCGCCTGTCTGAGTCACTTCAGCTTCAATCTCTGTACCTCTTGGCTCAAAAACAAATGAATTTGTCTCTGGATTGAATGATATCTTAGTTGTGCCTGCAGGAATCTGACCTTCTGCAATCAAAAGCTGGACACCCTCAGGATTATCCTCAGAAACACCTGCAACAATCTTTCCTTGATTCCAAGTCATATGATCAGAGACAAAATGAGTTTCAGAATCATCTTCAAAACCAAATTGACCTCTTAAAAACTTATCTGATGATCCATACCCAGTTATTTCTCCATTTTCATCAACTTCTGTTCCATGTTCACCTAGATTGTCAAGACCAGAGAAATATTTGTCTTCTGCATCCCTAATCTTATCATGCTCCATTACATTCTCTTTATTGCCAAACCATTCCTTGTCAACAACTGGATCTTTTCCTACATTTGCTGGATTAGTGTAATAATCAACATGCTCTGAAGGTGTCTGAGGAACATCAGATGCTGGAACATTTTCTGCAGTTGGAGTTGCTGAAGGTGCTGCAGTGTCACCACAATCAGGCGGACATTCTGCTAAAACAATCAAACTGCTAAGTACTAAAAACATGATCATTGATAATGTAAAAATTTTATTCTTCATTTTGGATAATTATCAACCTCATGGATTTTCTGGATTCATGTATTCTGTCTTTTACAATAATCGGAATCAGAAACTCTCCAACATCTGCTGAAGAGGGAGTGAACATAATCTCTCCTGATGCCTTGCCTATGTCAAAAAAAGCTGTCTCATCAAAATAAGCTATTGAGTCAGAGTCAGGATCAAATGCCTCAACTTTAAGATAAAAAGGTTCATCAATATAGGCAAATTGATTTTCAATATCTGAAATAACTGGAGCCTTATTCTCTATGTAATAATCTTTAACACCAAATTGGAATAATAATGGAATATCGTTATGTTTAGATTCTATGTCAGTTAATGTGTAAAATATTGCCTCACTATTATAGGGAAGAATTGTGATAATAAGATCATTGGATGAGAAAAAATCAAGATCAATTTTATCATTTCCTTGAATATTGTTAATCATATCATCTCTGACATCAATAATATATCCAAGTCTTAATGGAAGAGTTTTCTTAAATTTGGAAATAGTGGCTTTTGAAGTGTTTGAAATTATTGTTATTGGATATTCTACATTAATCCTAACATTATTCTTGGTAATGATTGTGTTGGCTAAGATTTCACCAAAAGAAAAATTATAATTTGGATCATTTCCAAATTGATTAATGCATATGGGTAGAGTAAATTCAACAAATCTTGAAATCTCATTTTCCATAAATTCTTTTGATGGTGCAATATTTTTTTGATTATATATGCTATAAGCTATCTCCAGATTATAACCATAAAAGACTTTATCAAAATCATATATATAACCCCCTCTTTCAGATAATAAAAAGACTCCATCAGTTCCAATCTCATTGAGACATGATTCAACTGATATTTGATAAGAAGATCTATCAATACTTATTATTTCTAATCTGATAGTATCGCCTATATTGATTACATTGTATGAGTTAAGGATAAAGAGTGTTAAGACTGTTAGTATAAGAAGGATTATTGCAATTATAATAAATCCAGTTATCTGCGCTTTTTTCTCCTTATTATTCACGATATTTTTCATCTTATGTTTGTTTTGTTTATTCCTTTCTTATTGCTGCGAATCCCGAATTTCATTAAATTTTAGATTCCATTGAAATTCGTTACTAATCTTTTTTTTAATTATTACTTCAAATATTTATTATTGATTTTTTTGTAATTTTTGGGAATTCAATGCGGACTGTTGTTCAAATCGAATTCTGAATTGATTCCTTTTTCTAATCCTATAATTATCATTTTAGATTTTTAACCCTCAGCTTGTCATTCTTAAGACCCAATTTTATCAATTTTTCAACATAAGATGATACTTTCATTGTGCGCTCTTCGCATTCTAGATTGATATCATTAAGAAGATCTTTGTCTAATGTGATTGTAATCCTGTCTTTTGTGACTGGTTTTTTTGGCATTTTATTATGATTAATTTATAATCAGGGGTTTCTAAAGTAATACTTATCATATAAATCATACTTTTAGTATATAAATGTTGTGATTTTACGAAAAGTTTATACAAGAGAAAAATGTTTTACATTTGTCAAAAACCACCATCATATAAGGGGACATGCTTATAGCATAGCTAATCTTATTCAGTGGTTTTTGACCATGCTCAGATACTTTCAGTATTATGTATGAAGATGGACTTTTAGCCACTATTTTTAATCTGGTGGAAAGTTTCTGACATTTCTAAGTATAAATCTTCAGTAAATTTCAAAGAAATTTACATAAGATTTATATATAAGATGTATATACACTGTTAATATGGTAACTGAATTAGTAACATTCAAGATGGAGAAAAATTTTCTGAAAGATGTGGATTACACTTCAAAGAATGCAGGATTCCAGAACAGGACTGAGTTTATCAGGGCTGCCCTCAGGGACAAGGTTAATGAAGTGAAACTTAAGGAAGCAATGTTGATGTTAAGCAAAAATAGAGGAAAAGCTCCAAGGAAATACAGCGATGAAGAAAGAGAAATAGTGAGGGAGCAAGTGTTCAAGGAGTTTGAAAAAAAGTTTAAATTATCTCCTCAGGCTTAAGAACTTCACAAACACCTTTTAATCTATTAAAATGTCTGTCTCTGGTCACCAGAATTGCTCCAGAATCCCTTGCCACAATTGCATGAACAGCATCTCCAGGAGGGACAAATTTGATCATGGATAATTCATTCGATTCGATCAACTGATTTTTTGAGACAATAACAATATCTAATATTTTATAAAATGGAGAGAATAATCCAATAATTTGAAGATTTGAATAATAAATCTCTAATTCTCTCAGAATAAAATCTGAAACAATAATTATATCATCATATCTCATTATCTTTGATAGAAGCAGATATGCCAATTCACCAATGTTTTTGTGCTTATCCTTTCTATTCTCAAAACAATCCATCCAAATGCATGTGTCAACATAAAATCTCTTATTCATAAGCCAAAATTGTAAACAGGTCCTTAATAAACGTTTACCAAGTTTTTTCGTAGATTTTTCAACAAACTAAGTTTAAGACTTCAACCAAAATAGAAGTCTAAAGAATATATTTATATAGGATAATATTCATAATTTACTATGTCAGATTGTATTATTACAAATTTGATATGATAATAAAAATATATTAAAAATTAATGATTGGAGGGAAAAAATGAAACAAATAAAATCTTTTTTAGACAAGGCAATGGTAGCAGTACTTTTGATGATATTTATCTTTAGCATAGTGAGCTGTGCAATACCAGAGACACCAATCACACCAGATGAGGATGTGAAAGTAAAGCAGTTCAGCTCTTTAGCTGAGATAAAGAGTTATATTAAGGAGAATCAAGATTCTGGACAAGGATTTGGGATGGGAAGAATTCTCATGAAATCTGCAGAGATGATGGATACAATGGCAGTGGCTGAATCAGCAGTAGGAGCATCAGCTGGCGGAGCTGCAGAAGATTATTCAACAACAAATGTCCAGGTTGAAGGAGTTGATGAGGCAGATTTTGTCAAGAATGACGGCAAATACATCTATATGATCAAAAGTGACAATATTTACTATGGATATAATGAGCAGAATAATGATGGAATTGAAAGATATAATGTATATATAATTGATGCTTATCCAGCAGATGATGCAGAAGTCATCTCTAAAATTAGTGTTGAAGGAAACCCTTCACAGCTTTACATCAATGGAGACAGGCTGGTTGTGATAGGATCAAGGCAGAGACAAACACAAGCTGAAAATCAAGGAAGTGAGGATCTGACTGAAAAGAGAGCTGCCGATGGGGTTGCACTTGAATCAATTGCTCCTGACTATCCTTATTATCCAAGATACACTTATCAGACATTTGTTGATGTCTATGACGTGAGCGACAGAGAATACCCTGAGCTGGTTGACAGCATCATGTTTGACGGCAGTTATGTGAATTCAAGGATGATAGGAGACTATGTTTATCCAATTGTAAGAGAGAATATACAATATGATAATATAGTGCTTCCTATGATTTATGAAGGAGAGGTTGCTATGGAAATTCAGGCATCAGATATTGGATATATACCATATCCTGATTACAGCTATACTTACACACATATTGCAGCCATTGACATAACAGGAAATGTTGATGTCAATGACAAGGTTTATCTCCTAGGAAACTCAATGGAAATGTTTGTTTCATTGGACAATATCTATCTGACACATGAGAAGAGGATAAGCTATTATCAGCAGCAGGAAAATATGATGGAAAAAGTGTTTGCAGCAACATTACCAGGCTATGTATCAAATGAGATAAAAGACCTGATGGAATCTGATGACAGCCTATTGGACAAGAACCAGAAGATGGGAGAGATCCTCAACAAGTATCTTGATGGATTGAGCAAAGAGGAAAGAGAGGAACTAGAAGATGACATGGCAGAGAAGATGCAGGAGATTGAGATAGAGATGCAGAAAGAGTCGCAAAAGACTTTTATCCATAAGATCTCAATTGATGGAGACAAGATCAAATACATAGGGACTGGAAATGTCCCAGGAATGATCCTAAACCAGTTTTCAATGGATGAATACAAAGGAAACTTCAGGATTGCCACAACAATAAGCGGATACTCAAACAACAGGGACACTTCAACAAACAACATGTATGTGCTTGATGAAGATCTTGAAAGGCTTGGTGAGATAGAAGAGATTGCACCTGGAGAGAGCATATATTCAGTCAGGTTCATGGGAGACAGGGCATATATGGTCACATTCAAGCATGTAGACCCATTATTTGTGATTGACCTTTCAGACCCTACTGACCCAGAAATACTGGGAAAGCTGAAAATACCTGGATACTCTGACTACCTGCATCCATATGATGAGAATCATCTCATAGGAATAGGAAAAGAGGTTGACGAGAGCATTGATGCAGACAAAGTCCATACAGAAGGTGCAGTATATTACACTGCAATCCAAGGAGTTAAGCTTGCAATCTTTGATGTCAGTGATGTAAGCAATCCAATTGAGATGTATAAAGAGGTTATTGGTGATAGAGGAACAGAGAGCCTGGCTACAAGCGAGCACAAGGCATTCCTTTTTGACAGGAAAAAAGAGCTATTAGTAGTTCCAATGACTGTAGCAGAGCTGAAAGAAGGCCAGCCAAAAAGCATGCAGGGTGACTTTGTCTTTGATGGAACCTATATCTACAACCTTAATCTTGAGGATGGATTTGAGCTGAAAGGAAGAGTAACTCATATTGAGGATGATTCAAGTTTCAAGAAATCAGGCTATTACTACAGGAACTATGAGACCTCAATCACAAGATCACTGTACATGGATGATGTATTATATACAATATCCAACTCAATGATCAAGATGAATGACCTAAATGATCTGGATGAGATAAACTCTGTTGAGATAGGATAAATTTTTTTTATTTTTTTATATATTCTTTATTTTTTTAAATCATTTTTTATTTATTTTGGTGTATAAGGTGTATATATTCATCTGATTTGAATTCAATTTGGATTTAACTTAGCCTTGAATTCCTCCCAAATTTTTTAATACCTTTTTTTCAATAATTTTTCATCTATTTCTATATTTTTAGGAATTCGAGATTGAAATATTACAGAATCGAATTCCGACTTGATACTTTTATGTTTTAATGAGAATATCAGCTCTCTCTCCTAGTACAGTTAGGATTAAGAGGCACACCTGAACATATGTCATCTACAGCTCTAACAAATACCATATAGGGTGATTCTTTTTTAGATTGTTGACAGTTCCTTAAATCAGAACAAAAATCAATTGTGTAGGTTCCTTCTGAAGCTAATATAGGCTCTCTATCATCTTGAAAACCTGTCACAAGAAGGATTGGAACTCTCCCATTCAATCTAGAAACATATTCAATAAATTCATTATAAGGCATGTCGTGAAGTGCGACATCAAAAACATAAAGAACAAAAGGATTTGGTTGTGTCTCTGATCTTTCAATCATTTCAAGAGCTGATCTACTGCTAGTGGTGATAACTGAATCATATTCTCTGCAAGTCAATCCAAAACCTAACATCTCTGCCAAGTCTTGTTCATGTCCAACAATGAGGACCCTGCCTTTTGATTTACAGTCATCCATGTAAACTCCATCAATTCTAATATCAAAATCATAATATCTATAAAAAGATTTTGGTGAGAATCAATAAGTTATAAAATAATTAAAAGAGTTTATATTTAGTTAAAGAGAATATTATCCTTGATAATGTTTTACAACTTCTGCAGCCAATACATCAAGTGAAACAGGATTTATTAAAACAGTCCCATGTTTTCTTGCATCTTCTAACAATCTTCCTTCTTTGTAAGGAGATATGATTATTGCTGGTGTATGCCCATTCAATTCACTTGCTTTATGGATAAAATGGATACCATGCATTGATTCTGGATGTACTGATCCATCTGCTCCGAGGTGATAAGCTGCTAAAGCAGCTAATGTACCTGTATGCACCTGCAAATCAACAATATACAGGCCAAATGATTGATTTTCATCAAGGGCTGATTGAAGCATATCTAATCCGATTTTACCTGTGCTTGCTTGAGTAACTTGATAACCTAAACCTCCTAAATGCTCATGAATGGATCTAGCAAATCTTAGGTCGTCCTCAACCAACAATATTCTCTTTGGATTAGTCTCTCTATTTCCTTTGTGCATCATTTTAGATCACCTAGAATTACTGTTTTAGGGGTATGGGTTTGTTTATAAATATATCGTTTTAAACAGTATCTCCGATTGTATGTGTGGTTATAACTTGGGATTCTTTGGTTTTGAGAAAAATTAAGGTGTTGTTTTGTTGTTTAGTGGTGGGTCTGGTGTTTTTTCTATATTCTTTTTTCCCCTCCCCCATTACTATTTGTGC
>JBDROB010000077.1:0-20676 GCA_043810355.1 Candidatus Woesearchaeota archaeon | reverse complement strand
GAGTTCGTATGGATGTTTGTCGTTCAAAGCCTATATATTTATATATGAGGAGGTTATATTAATATGTAACGGAAAAATAATTAGGGAGGATAAGGAGAGCAATCTTCTTGTTCAACCTAGAATTCTCATGGATGTCCAGTGCATTCGCATCACACTCTCTGACATCCTTTTTTTACTCATTACATCCTTATTCTTTCTGGTGATATGATGAAATGCATCTTATGAGGTAAAAAAGCCAAAAAATCAAAAGTTTGTCACTCCATTCATTAATTTTTCAATTCCTCTTATTATACGTTCGAAGTTTTCTCACTTAGCGTTCGAAGAAACGAAAACTTTTATAAGGAGATGTTAATACCTTGGTATGGGGATTTAAACTTTGAATTTCAGTTAATAAAGGTAATAAAAATGGATGATGTTTTAAAGTATGATGTTGTGATTCTGGGTGCAGGGCCTGCAGGGCTAGCAGCAGGTTATAAGCTCAGAAAAGATGGGAAAAATGTGCTTATTCTAGAAAAAGACGTAAATGTAGGAGGATCATCAAAATCTGTAAGAAAAGATGGTGTTATCTTGGATTATGGACCTCATGCATTTCATTTCAAAAATCAACAGATTATGGATTTTGTAAAAGAAATACTAGATGAAGAATATGTAGTAAAGAAAAGAGATATAAAAGTACTGCTAAAAGGGAAATTCTTTGATTATCCTCTGAGAATAACAGAACCAATGGTCAAATTAAATCCATTCCTGACATTAAGAATGCTTTTTGATTATTTTATTGCATTTTTTGTCTATCTGCACCATAAAATATTTCGGATTGAAGAAAAATCATTTGAAGAATGGGGAAAGAAATATTTTGGAAACACATTGTATAAGCTCTGCTTTGGAGATTACAGCGAGAGAGTTTGGGGGATTTCTCCAAAAAAATTGTCTGTCAAGCTGGCTCAGCAAAAGATAACTAACCTGAATATATTCAACATCATCCTTGAAATATTAGGGATAGATATTCCTTCAAAAAGGACCTATCACAAAGAATATATCTATCCTCCAAGCGGAATCAGCATTCTTTTTGAAAGATTAGCTGAAAAATATAGATCAATAGGCGGGGAAATTGCAACTGAAGCAAATATTGAAGAAATAAATACTGGAGATGGAAAAGTAAGAACATTGAAATATTCAAAAGATGGCAAAACCTTTAATGCTAAATGTTCATATCTGATCTCAACAATACCACTAAAATATTTAATTCCATTAATCACACAAAATCTAAGCAAGGAAGTGATAGAAGAAATAAAAGAATTAAAATACAGAGATTTAAGGCTTGTGAATATCTTAATAAACAAAGAAAGGTTCTCTAAATCACAATGGATATATTTTCTCGATAATAATTTTATATCCAACAGAGTTAGTGAACAGAAGAACCTAAGCGAAAAGACATGCCCAACCGGAAAAACAGTCTTATGCTTTGAGATATGCTGTAATCAAGGGGATGAAATATGGAACATGAGTGATAAAGAGATATATCAGGTCGCACTCAAGGACTTTAAAAATCTTGGATTAGGGGAAGAACTTGTTGATAAATATTTTGTATTAAATCTCAAAGATGCATATCCAATATATACTATTGATTTTGATATTAAGCTAAATAATATAATTGAAAATTTATCAAATATCAATAACCTATTTTCTATAGGCAGACAAGGACTTTTCTTAAATAATGACATGCATGACAGCATGGAGATGGGATTTATGTCGGCATCATTTGTGATGGATGGGTCAGACAGCAAAAGATGGTACACAGAAGTGGAAAAATATGCAAAACATAAGCTTGAGGGAAAAGAAGCTCCGATAAAAGATTTTAAGCTATGAACATATGAGTTGGAAAAATGAAAGGCTGTGTCAATGTGGATATGGACACTTTATGCGAAGATTTAGTAAATAAAGATTCATATGAATTAAGAGCAATCACATATAAAAAGATGCTGCCTAAACTTCTCATATTATTAAGAAAGCATGATATACCAGCAACTTTTTTTGTAATTGGCAAGGATTGTGCTCCTTTTAAGAGTATTATAAAAAATCTAGCGAAAGACTATGAGATTGCAAATCACTCTCATTCACACAACAAACAATTAGCATATCTAGGGTATGACAAGATATTTGATGACATCAAAAGATCCCATGAAGCACTTGAAGATGTGAGCGGACAGAAAGTAATTGGTTTCAGGGCTCCAGGATACACTATCAATAATGATATCATTATGGCATTGAAGAATCTCAATTACAAGTATGACAGCTCATTGAACACATCAATTGTGTATTATCTGCTCAAGAAAAGCCTAAAACTGAAATATGGCAAACTTATAACAACACAGAGATTCCATGAATTGTTACTAAAACCAAATATGAAAGGATTAGTCGAGATTCCTATAAACAAATACTTAGGATATCCTCTGTTGAGCGCCTCTCTTTTCTTCAACTATAAATTGTCTAAAAAAATATATCCTCTTATAAGGAAACAGACACTCAATTACGCAATCCATACAACTGAATTCTTTAACAATGAAATAATTTTTGAAGGAGGAATCTCCTCTGGACTTTTTAAAAAAATACCTTATCAGAAGAGAATCCTGTATTTTGAGGGGATGCTAAAATATTTTAAAGAGAATTATGAGCTAAAGACAATGAAGGAGATTGCAAATAGGAATTAGTGAAAGAAATTTAATTAGTAAAATAAATGAATTATTCATTTAAGTCCTTAACATAAATAACATCATCAATTCTTCTTTTTGCCATCTTAGACCATAAAAAGGATTTTTTATTGTTATGAATTTTATAACCTAATTTTTCATAGAATTTGATTGCTGCCTGATGGCCTGTGGTAGTATTGATATGAATCTTATCAATATTACTATCTTTTACATATCTATGGAAAGAATCCATCAATTTTCTTCCAATCCCTAGACTCCTGTAATTCATATCAATCCCTATATGAAGGTTGGCAGGGTATTCATAAGGCCTATCAATTGCCTTGAAAAACAGATGCAAAGCAGACAAAAAAAGATATCTTAATGTCCTGAAGGTTATCTTATATCTTCCTGTCAAGAATTTCTTTAATAATAACCTGTTAGTCTGACTTTTCAATTGAGTATAATATTTTCTTGAATCCAAGCATCCTATCAGATAACCCACTACTTTTTCACCTCCATTATCTCTCTTATCTCTCACTGTGGCTACAAAACAAGATTCAGGGAAATAATTAAGCAGATCTGTGGCAAAATCAGCATATATATTAGGGTCTTCGATAAAAGCTTGAAAAGAATTTCCAAAAAAGGCAGTATCAACACATAATCTTCTGATGTCAGGTTCGTATTTTTTTTCATAATTTTTTATTTTCACCTTTAGACTCTTTTTAGGAATGGATTTTGAGGGAACAGGTTTGGGGATTATCCTTTTTTTCCTAAACCAGAATCTGATAATGTCCTTGATCTTTGGAGATTTATAAAAAGAAGGCTCACCTTTAAGTTTTATAGGCATAACCTTTTTGTCCTCTATAGATTTTAGCGTCTTTAGGATCTGAATTGTGGCTAAATCAAATATCTTTTGATAGACAAATGGAAGATTTTCACCAGGATTCCTAATATATGATTCTTGGGACAAAACATTACCTGTGTCAAGCCCTTTATCCAATCTCATTATGCTCATGCCAAACTCCTGGTCATCATTCATGAACTGCCAGAAAATAGAGAAACCTCCCCTGTATTTTGGCAATAAAGAACCATGAGATGAGAGGAAGAAATATTTTTGGACCAATTCTTCCTTTACAATCTGATGTGCCTTGTATATGACAATATCTGGATTATAATTATTTAGAAGGGAAATAAAATATTCGCTGTTTACATGATCCACTTTGTGAAAAGGAATCGAATATTTCTTGCTGATTGACATGAGACTATTGGAAAACATATTTAATTTCTGTTTGAAGGAATAGATTGTCATTGCCAGAAGTATGTTTTTGATATTAAGTTTATGGTTGACTTTCACTATTGCTATGACATCTTGATTGATATGCCTAAGCAAATCATCCACATGCTTCCTGATATATGGCTCGTCAGAAGCGACTATGATATATTTCATATTAATATTTTCTAAGTGGATTTGTATTTAAAAAGATTTGTGTAAGAAATTATAAGATTAGGCAGGAAAAGGTTAAAGGTGAATTTTTATTAATATTTTACGAATTTCAATTGATTATTTAATCGGGTGAAATTCGGTTTTTGATTTCATATTCTTAAGTTTATACCTAGAAGGATGGGATTCTAAAGTTATTACTGACAAAGATAGGGATAGAATTTCCTATTTTTTTACTATTACTTTATCGACTGGGATGTCTGTTTCATTTGGTTGAATACTGTCAACATATTGGTTACTGTTGCAGAGACCGATTATCGGCTTTTTACCTTTGATATCTTTGAGAAACCTGTCAAAATAGCCTTTTCCTCGGCCTTTCCTGTTACCATATTTGTCAAATAATGTTCCTGGGACAAAAAAGATGTCTATATCCTGCTTTTGGAAATCAACAATATTTTTTGGCTCTAATATTCCAAATGTTGAAGGTTCTAAGTCTTTATTGTTATTGATCTTTGACAGGATCAGATCATCACCATCAATCACTGGGACAACAATATTCTTGTTTTTCTTTAAAAGAGTCTCAATTATAGGCAGGGTGTTTGGCTCATCTTTTTTTCCTACAAAGATAAATATGTTATCATAAGGCCTGCACTCTTCAATCACCCTATTTTCAAAATCATCTGGCATAAATACTGGAATATCAACAAATTTAAAAATATTTCCAAGTTACTGGATAATATGGAGATTCTAGATGGAAAAAAGCTGAGTGAGAAGATAACTGAAGAGTTAAAGGCTGAGATCAATAATCTGAATGAAAATATCAAATTATCTGTCATCATGGTTGGTTATGACCCTGCCTCTGCTTATTATGTCAATATGAAAAAAAAGAAATGCAATGAAATAGGGATACAATGCGATGTAATCAGCCTTGATGGCAATGCAATGCAAGAGAAAGTAATTGAAACAATTAGGAGCCTGAATAATGATTCCAATGTGACAGGAATTCTAGTACAACTGCCTCTTCCTTCCCATATAAATACAAGAAAGGTGCTTGACAGTGTTAGAAAAGAAAAGGATGCAGATGGATTGAGCACATATCACTTGTCGAGGTTATTGTTGAATGAGGAAAAGATTGCTCCAGCAACACCAAAAGGTGTGATAAGGCTGCTTGAAGAGTATAAAATTGAAGTAAAAGGAAAAAATATTTGCATAATAGGGTATGGGAATACTGTTGGAAAACCACTTTCACTAATGCTGCTGAACAGGGAAGCAACAGTTGACATCTGCCATATAAGGACAGAGTACCTGAAAGAACATACAATCAAAGCAGATATTTTGATAAGTGCTGCAGGAGTGCCTGGCCTGATCAAAGCAGATATGACAAAAGAAGGAGCTGTTATAGTTGATATTGGGATAAATAAAGTTGGCAATGAAGTAAGAGGAGATGTCGATTTTGATGATGTCAAGGAAAAATGCTCATATATAACCCCTGTACCTGGAGGAGTCGGGCCAATGACAATTGTCATGCTTATTGATAATCTGATTAGATTAAAGGAAACATATAATTAGAATATATAATTAGAATACAATTAAGCTTAAAAAAGAAAAGCAAAACTTATGTTCTGGGGGAATGAATGAAAACTATTGAACTTAAAACAGACCTTTTGCTCGGATTATTTGTAGGATCATTGATACTGGCAAATGTTCTTGGCACAAAGATAACAACACTATTTGGAGTTAGAGTCTCTGTAGGTATATTCTTCATCCCAGTGCTGTTCTTGGTTACTGATATAATCTGCGAGGTCCATGGAAAGAAAAAAGCAAAAGCATTTGTCTATATAGCCCTTTTTGTAATGATAATAACATTAGTGATGACATATTTCTCAATAATCCTTCCTCCAAATGCCACTTGGGGCAATCAAGAGGCGTTTGCAATAATTTTCAATAGCAGCTTAAGGATATCATTTGCAAGCATTATTGCATTCATATTCAGCCAATTCCATGATGTATGGGCATTCCATTATTGGAAAAAGTTGACAAAAGGAAAATATCTCTGGCTCAGGAATAATGCATCCACTATTGTGAGCCAGCTGATTGACACAACAATATTCATGTTCATTGCATTCTACAATATAAATCCTGGATTTGATGCTGGATTTATTATCAGCCTGATCATACCTTATTGGCTGCTGAAGATAGGATTTGCACTTGCAGACACACCTTTTGTGTATCTAGGGACTATGTGGCTCAGGAAGGAATAAATGGCTATGGAAAGAAAAGGAAGGGCTATGGAAAGAAAAGATGGCGAGCTTCTGCAACAGTGAAGATTGAGCCTGTGATAAGGATAAGATCTTGTTCTGATGCTATGTTTTGAGCATATTCAACTGCTTCTTTTACTGATGGCATGATTGTAGGGGATTGGAAAAATCTTGATAAATCATTTGGATCAGCAGACCTGTCTTGATTTGGTCTTGTCAAAACAACCTTATCAGTCAAAGGTCCCAAAACCTCAGCTATTGACCCAATATCCTTGTCTTTCATTACGCCAAAAACCAATATAAGACTATTGTATTTCAGTTTTTTTACTGAATATGTTAGGGCTCTGATCCCTCCTGGATTATGGGCTGAGTCTAAGAGAATATTGGGTTTAATCATTTCAAATCTTCCCGGCCACTTGGTGTTTTTTAATGCGTAATTTATTGTATTAGTGTTTATTCCCAGACTTTTCAATGCAGCAACTGCTAAAGAAGCGTTTTGTTTCTGAAAATCTCCTTTAAGTGATATTTCTATGTTTTCCATGTCTTCAATCTCAGGTATGATCACTTTGGAATTCTTTTCAATGCATGCTTTGTTGAATGATTCAATCTCCATATTTTCTTTTATTGTAATAACAGTGGAATTGGGCTTGACAATTGCCACTTTCTCAGATGCAATCTTGTCTAAAGTATATCCAAGAAAATACTCATGATCCATTGATATGCTTGTGATGATTGCCAGAACTGGATTAATGATACTGGTTGCATCAAGGCGCCCACCCATACCTGTCTCTAAGACAGCAAAGTCGATATTGTTCTTTTTGAAATAGATGAATGCAGCTAATGTGAGATATTCAAAATATGTCAAGACAATGTTATTTGATTCTGACTTTTGTTTTATTTTTTGGAGAATATTGTTTAATTCAGAATCTGAGATGTCTGTATTGTTTATCTTTATCCTTTCATTAATATTATTCAAATGAGGAGAGGTATAAAGACCAATCTTGAATCCAGCATCTATCAGGCCTTGGTTTATCATAGCACATACAGAACCTTTTCCATTTGTTCCAGCAACATGGATGCATTTTAGTTTATCTTGAGGGTTTTCCAGATATGGAAGGATTCTTTTGATATTATCAAGATTAAAATCTTTTACAATCTCTTTTTTGTTTTGTAAGAAATTAATGGCCTCCATTTTTTATCTAAGGGGAAACTCTTCACAAAGTTCAAGAACATCCTGCCTGATCTTTTTCTTAAGATTTTCATCTGACATATCTAATAATATCTTTGAAATGTATTCCCCTATGATCTTCATCTCTTGCCCTTTCATACCTCGAGCTGTTAAAATAGGTGTGCCAATCCTTATTCCAGAAGGATTAAATGGAGTAGAAGGGTCAAATGGTATTGTATTTGCATTTGTAACAATGCCTGCGTGTTCAAGCGCTATTGCCCCTTGCCTTCCCAAACCTGGCTTTTCTATGCTTTTTGTCTTAAGGAGATCTATCAGCAAAAGATGGTTGTCTGTTCCGTTTGAGACCAGCTTGATCCCATTTTCCATCAAAGATGATGCTAAAGATTTTGCATTCTTTACGATCTGGGATGCATATCCATGAAATTCAGGTCTCATTGCAAGATCAAAGCATACTGCTTTTGCAGCAATAATATTCTCATGAGGACCACCCTGTAATCCTGGAAAGACAGCCTTGTCAATCCTCTCAGCAAATTTGTTATTTGTGAGTATTATCGCACCTCTTGGACCCTGCAATGTCTTATGGGTAGTGGTCATAACAATATCAGTCTTTGGAAGAGGGGATGGATGGACATTGCCAACAATCAATCCAGCAATATGAGATATATCAGCAAAACTAACAGCTCCAACTGAATGGGCAATATCATGAAATTCATTGAAATCAATTGTTCTAGGATATGCTGTAAATCCGCTAAGAAGAATTTTTGGTTTTTCTTTTTCAGCTATTTTCCTCACTTTATCCATATCCAACATTTCTGTATCCTTATCAACACCATAATCTGATATCTTGTAAAATGCACCTGAGAAATTGACAGGAGACCCATGGGTCAGATGGCCTCCATGGCTAAGGTTCATTGCCATCAACTTATCTCCTGGCTCTAAAAGAGCATGATAAACAGCCATATTGGCAATTGAGCCTGACCAAGGCTGGACATTAGCATGCTCTGCATTAAAAAGCTTTTTTGCCCTTTCAATAGCAAGTGTCTCAATTTTGTCAATAAATTCATTACCCTGATAATATCTCTTATTAGGGTAACCTTCTGAATACTTGTTCATGAGAACTGAAGCTGAGGCTTCCCTGACCTGTCTTGGGCAGAAATTTTCAGAAGGAATCATATTAAGTTTAGTCCTTTGCCTATCATGCTCTTTTTCAATCAGGTCAAAGACTGCTGAATCCCTTTTTTCAAATAAATTTTTCACCCATTTTAAAATATTGATCTCCCCCTTATGTTGAGTATATTATTATTTCTTATAAAGGTATCGCAACTAAAGTGTATAAAACAAGCTCTGTCCCAAAAGTCCTACTTCGCTGACTGGAACCCAAGCCTAAAGGCAAAGGAACCCAGTTAGCTACGTCCAGCCATGTCATTATTGTCATAGACAATAATGACAATAATGGCATGGACGGACTTTTTTGCGACAGAGCCTGAAAAACAATAAGATTTAAAAATGATGTTAATATTGCTTTTTTAATGGAAAACATCACTATTGTCACATTTGATGTGGATGGAATGTGGGTAAAAGAGAATTCCTTTGGTGTAGAAACCTCAGAGATAGATGAGGATGATAAAGCATTAGTAGAAGGAATTCCAAAAATGCTTGATCTTCTTGAAAAGAATGATATCAAAGCAACACTTTTTGTGGTAGGGAAAAATGTTGAGAAATTCCCTGAACTGCATAATATGATAAAGGAAAAAGGGCATGAGATAGCAAATCATTCATATTCCCATCCAACACATATGGATAAGCTTGATTATAAATCAAAGGAAACTGAAATTGAGAGAGTTGAGAAGATTGTGTGGGACAAACTTAAGATTAGGATGACTGGCTACAGGAGCCCTTTCAACAAGTTTGATTCAGAAATACTTGACATCCTTGACAAAAGAAACTATACATATGACAGTTCTGTCTTGCCATTCTATTATCCTGGCATATTCCCAATATCAGACCTTTTCCTCAAAAGAAAGCCTTATCATCCTGGAAAAGATTATAGGAAAAAAGGCAACAGGAAAATATGGGAAGTGCCAATAAGCTCTGTAGGGCCTTTTTCTTTAAATGGAACTGTACTTTGTAATTTTGGAATTAATTACCTAATGATACTTTCAAAAATAGTATTTGCACAGAAAAGACCATTAGTGCTTCATTTCCATACAAGAGATCTTGTGGATGTTCCAAGCAAAGCAATATTCATGAGGCAATTAAAGAGAAGAGAAAAAGTTATAAATCAAACTCTATTATTTCTGAAAAAGAGGTCTAGGTTTTTAACTATGCAAGAATATTGCAAGACATTAGAATAAATAGGAATATTGGAAGAAATTGAGAAAAAATCATAAAAGAATGATAAAAAAAGGTTAGAAAAGAATAAGGAACGAATTCAATTGATTCTAGAGACGCTTGAATTCGGGATTAGATGCCATTGAATTTTCAATAATAAATGAATAATTGGAAAGAAAAAAATTTCATTTAAAAAGACAAAAAAGAAAAATGAAAAGAAAAGTAATCATTGTATATCCGAAAACAGGGAAATATGACCAGCTTCTGACAGAGATGCCACTCAGTGTGTTATGCGCAGCCACCCTAATCTATCAAGATTATGATGTAAGGATAATAGACCAGAGGGTTGAGCCTGAATGGAAGAAGAAACTCCTCAATGAGTTAAAGGACAATCCTATCTGCGTTGCCCTATCATCGATGACCGGACACCAAATAAAATATGCCCTAGATGTATCAAAGCTGATAAAGGAAAACAGCAAGGTTCCAGTTGTGTGGGGAGGAATCCATGCATCACTATTGCCAAAACAAACTATAGAAAACCAATATATTGACATGATATTGATAAAAGAAGGGGAAGTGACATTCAAAGAACTGGTCAAGGCTTTGGAAGACAATAAACCACTTGAAGAAGTTGAAGGGATCTGGTTCAAGAAAAATGGAAAGATCATTGAGAATAAAGAAAGGAAAAGGGTTGATCTTAATGAGCTGCCAATGCTCCCTTACCATCTTATTGATTTCAGCAAATACAAAAGAAAGGGGTTTGAAAATAGGATAATTTCTGTCATAACAAGCAGGGGATGCCCTCAGCAATGCACTTTCTGCTATGCATGCGCTTTCTACAAGAGAATGTGGAAGCCAAAATCAGCTGAGAAAGTTATTGAAGAAATTAAATATCTCATAAAAACATATAATTCAGATGAACTATTTTTTGTAGATGACAATTTTTTTGTAGACTTTGACAGAGAAAAAAAAATATTAAAAGCTGTCCATGAGGCTGCACCTAATCTCAAAATTTCCCTCAGAGGATTGAGGGTTGATGAGATCAGCAGGATGGATGATGAATTCCTGAGATTACTTGAGAAATGCGGGATAAAAAACCTGCATATTGGAGCAGAGTCTGGCAGTGAAAGGATATTGAAGATTATGAAGAAAGACATCAGAGCTGATATGACAATCAAAGTCAACAGAAAGCTCAGGGATTATGACCTTTATCCAGTATATAATTTCATGCTTGGGATTCCGACAGAAACTGAGGAAGACATATATGCAACAACAAGGTTGCTTGAGAAGCTTCTCAAAGAGAATCCAAAAGCAATCTCAATATTTTTTGGCATATTCACTCCATATCCTGGCACAGAGATGTATGAAATGGCTATAGAAAACGGATTCAAGCCTCCACAAAAACTAGAGGACTGGGCAAATTTTGACTTTGAAGGATGGCTAAAAATCAATCCATGGATAACAAAGAAAAGGAGGAGGCTGCTTGAGGTATTAGTGCTAACATCATTTTTCATAGACAAAAAAGTAGGGCAGCATATGGTATCAAATGATCCTCTGATCAGGTTTGTCAGGTTTGCATCAAGATTTTACAGGCCAATAGCAAAGCTCAGATTCAAGCATCATATAAGCATATTCCCTATTGAGCTGACATTTCAGAAATGGTTCTTTAAGTTTTATAATAAGGGTAATTGATTCTTATATAATTAAATATATATTCGAGTTTTTAAGAATAAATTATTAATTATCTTCTAAATTCTTCTATATTAATCTAATTCTTATTATTCTTCCCCTTTATTTATTATTTTATATATCTTTATCTCAGGGCCATAAGTGTCTTGGTTGTTCGGAGAGAATGTCTTCAATAATTGATGGTCAGATTCCAGATGATTGTAAAAGGCCCTTGCAGACAATGCAAGATCAGGGTCATCCCTTAATGCAACATCTGAGAAGACACCCTGGTAGCGCAAGCTTGTTACAGCAACATATTCAATATTTTCCTCTTCTATTCTTACTAAAGGGTCTTTGTTGTCTTTCCAGACAAGAGTCACATAATAAACATTTTTAGGATATTCCTTTGCTTCAAGCAAATTGGTATATGTGCTAATTCCCTCACTATCCAGGTTAAACTCCATCTGAGGAAAGCCTTCATTCAAAGAGCTGTCCTTATTCCTTATCAGAGGAGGGCATAGGTTTGGATAACCTTCGCAAGCAATCTTTGAATTAAAAGGGATGTTTGATTCAATCCATTCTTTTGACAATGTCCTAGTATCTTTTTGAGTGAGAATAGAATTGAATTTGATCACATCATAAGCAGGAGGTATTATGAGAATCAAAGAGACTACTATCAATGAAGCAGCAAGCATTGTTTTGCTACCTACTAGAGGCCTGATAATATTATATATCAACAATGCTGCAAAAATCGCTAAAAAAGGGATTATAGGAAGAACATTCCTTACAGTAATCTCGCTTAGAAAACCAAAAACAATAAACATAGTCAAGGGATAACTGATCAATAAGATTTCTTTAGAACTTCTTTTGTATAATGCAAATAAAATACCGACTGATGCAACAGTTGTCAAAATAATCCCAAAACCTTCATTAAAAATAAGATTGATTATGTAAAGCCAGCCAGATTCCATATGCCAAAGGTAGGCATTCAATGCATTACTTTTAACGACACTGCTTGTGACAAACAAGAAATCTGACATAACCTCTTGAAAAGAAAAAATTATCCAAGGAACCATAATGACATATGCCAAAATCATATAAATATAACATAGGATAATCTTTTTGTTAAGAAAAATCTCAAAAAAAGGAATATTATTCCTTTTACAGTACAATAAATGGGCAACAAAGATTGTTATAACCAAAAAGATTCCACTATACATAAAAGATATTGCAACACCTGTGAAAAAACCGCTCAATAGATAATATCTGATTTTTCCTGTCTGATAAATCCTATAACAAAAATAAACTGACAACAGAATAAAAAAAGTCACAGAAATGTCTGGCTTGAGCATATGAGATAATTTAACATGAATAAAACTGACTGACAAGAATAATGCAGCCATAAGACCAATATCCCTATTGTATATCTTTTTTCCCAAAAAATAAACCAGATAAATTGTAGCCAGTGCCACTAATACCATGATAAATCTCCCTATCAGATACCATACAGACGGGTCTTCAAGAAATTTGAAAATAAAATCTGTGGGAGATTTATATATGCCAAAAACATATCCAAATACAAAAAGCAATCCATAAATGATGAACATGAAAGTTATCTGAGGGGTGGCAGGCCAATAAAACCAATGAGGATTGAGGTCGCCTGTGCCCATCTTCAAAGCCCTATACACAGAAGTCGCTTCATCACCCCAATATAAATATGGAAGGCCATAATCAATGCCATGAAATCTTATGAGAAAAGCAAATAGCAAGATCAACAGGAGTATGTAAGTTGATTTTTTTTTGAATAAACTTTTAATTTTTAGGATAATTTTCATTTTTATATCAAATTTTGTTTTTATTTTTTTATTTTTTTAAATTCGAACTGATCCATATTTCTAATCGAATTCGAATTGGATTCCATTTTACAGCCCTGAATGGAAGTAATGGAGTGTGTAATCATGGAAAAATATTGAATGGTTTATGATGAAGATGTAAGCTAATGCTATGATCAATGCAATCAACAGAATGATTCCAAAAATGATTGCTTCTTTCTTACTAATCATATTGTTGTCTTGATTTATCAGTTCCATTTTACACCACTGCTAAAAAAATGACTCCAACCATTAAAAGGACTGATCCTATCCATTTTTTAAAATTGATTCTCTCTTTTAAGTATTTTATTGAAAGGATATTGACCCAAATGTAGGATAATGCTGAAAGTGGGAAAAGAACTGATAATTCTCCACCTCTTAAGGCAGGAATAAACAAGGAGAATGAAAAGATAAAAAGTATTGCTCCGATAATTAGCTCGTGGTTCTTGATAAGGCTAGATATATTTAAGGAAAGCTTATCTGAACCTAATTTCATCAGGATTGTGGCAAAAGCTGAGATCAGTGTTGACACAATTACTATCTCAATTGCCCAAAGCTGAGTATTCATCCTGACACCTTTATAGGCAAATGGTCAAGACTGACATTTCTTTGAGATGTTATGAAAATAACTCCAATGATGATTATGGATATGCCAATCATCTTATACATGGTCAAGGGCTCGTTAAAGAAGTATTTAGACATAAATGCGACAATCACATAGTTAATTGAGATAAGAGGGTAGATAACAGAAGCATCACCTCCTTTTAAGGCTAAAATCATAAGTATTCCAGCAATGCCAAAAAGGACTATCCCAATCATTAAAGGAGTATTGGTAATCAAATCAGTGATTTTTAGACTAAGATTTTCTGAGCCTGCTTTCCATAATAGCTGTGAAATTGAGATAAATACATTACATAAGAGCATAACTCCTATAGCCCAAATATTTGTTGCCATTTCATCAACCCCTTACCAGATTATGTAATTAAGTATACATTGAAAAGAGCAAGGTTTTTATAAATATATTCATTCTGGATGTCATATGTTAATTTATGGACGATAAAATGGTGAAAAAACCAATTGTTTCAATAATAATACTAAATTATAATGGATTAGAGAATCTCAAAAAGATAATCAGTTCTATAAAGAATATTAACAATTATAGAGATTGTGAAATGATTATTGCAGACAATAATTCAATTGATAGGAGCAAAGATTATATTGAGCAAATTGCTAAAGATATAGGCAAAGGGTGCAAGGGAATAAGGTTTGTCCAGAATAATAAGAATATTGGGACTTCTAATTATGATATTGCTATCCCTTATTGCAATGGAGAATATGTTCTTTTTCTTGGAAATGATATGGCATTAGAAAAGGATTCAATTATTAAATTGATTGGGGTGCTGGAAGAGAATCAAAAAGCAGCTCAAGCAGTCCCAAAACTATTGAGTTTGAATGATAAGAAAAATATTGACATGGCTGGAACATGGCTATCAAGATCATTTTATGGAAATGGGTTTAAGACAGAAGAATTGGGTAGGGAGATAAAAATTATCCCTTATATGGGAACTGGATTGATCAGAAAAAGTGTGTTAAAAGAAATCCATTATCTTTTTGATCCAGACTATTTTTTTTACAGTGAGGATGTTGATCTTGGATTAAGGATAAGGATGAGAGGATACGAGACAGTCTATGTTCCAGATTCAATCATGTATCATAAAGGATCAGTAACTTCCAACAAAAAGACAATGCCAATGTTCACATATCTTATGGAAAGGAACTCAATTATAACATTTTTTAAGATCTGCTCAATTCCAAGGCTAATACTATATTTTCCATATGTATTCGGTGTCAGGTTGCTAGTGCTGGTGAAGAATTTATTGACACTTCATTTCAAGACAGCATTATTCAGGTCATGGGCAATGATCTGGTGGATATTTCATCTAAGATTGGTGTTGAGGAAAAGGAAAGAAGTGCAGGGAATTAGGAAAATGCCTGACTCATATGTTTTTGCTGAATGTGATGAGAATTATTTTCTGAAATCATTATATAAGAGGTTATAAAGAATAGGAGTTACATATTCATTTAATTCCTTCATTATTTATTTAATCTTAATATTATCATCCTAATTTTTATAAATCAATGGTGCACTTGATTTGATAACATCCAAATTAGTGAAATTGTATGTGACCATATCCGGAGGGAATAATATCCTTATTGATTTGTTAGGAATTTCTTCAAGTCCAATATAAGATTGAATTGAAACTATAACTGGATCAGTATTTTCTATTGTCAGATTATAATCAGGCTTTAATTCAAATACAACACTGCCATTCAATGTTGAGAAAGTGAAATCAAATGAGCTTGAATCACTTACATTATTCAGACAGGAGAAGCTATTTCCTTGATTATCACTTCCATATAAGTTTAACATGAAATTGCCTGTGTTTTTATCGCAATTAAGAGGGCTAGAGACATTTGAAGATCCAGTGTTAAAATAAATTGTATATGATGAAACATCTAATATAGATGAATTTAAAGGAACTATTCTAATTAGGTTTCCTCCAAATGGAAGATGATGGTATGAAATATTATGAGGCATAATCATTATCTCAACTTTGGGAAGGAATACTGAGGTATTAATTGATAAGAGATCACTGTTTGACTCTGAATAATTGACAAAATTATCCAAAGCCAAATAAATGGTGGCATTCATATTATTTGGAATAGTCTCATTAATGTTTATTATGTTGCCAGAGATGTCAATATCAATACCTGATGACTGGATGAAAATATCAGAGAGAGATCTTTGAATTGACAGATCAAGATTGTATAATCTTTCTGAAAAACCAAGTTCAGAAAGCCTTGTTTTTGAAGACTCTGCATGCTTGTAGATAAGGACTGCAAAAGAAAGCAGAGTGATAGAGACAAATGTCAATCCAAGAGTGAAAAGCACTGCCTTTTTATTCTTATTCTTTGCTGTAAAATAAAAGAAAAAAGAGCATAATATCAAGGAATACCAGATTATTGAGAAATATCCTCTTAAGAAATTCAATGAGTTCTTTTCTGGAGACTGGACATATTGGACATTGATATTATTCAAAGATGTAATCTTTCCAAACCTCCCAGGATTATCAATAATAGGTGTGTCAATACTGGATTGTGTCAAGTCATAGTCAATAATTGATGATGATGCAATTGCTAATGGAAATATCAAGATATTAATCATTACCCAAATGAAAACAATCTTGTCTATAATTCTAATATTTATCATCTTAATTTTTCACCCAAACCTGATAATCAACCATGCCATTAATCCCTTCATCTGTTGTGAAAAACCATTTACCAGATATGATGAACTGATCAGTCGGGAATTCATCTGCTGTCTCTACTACAACAACTGGATCTTCAGTGCCTTGCCTGTAAACCTTTAAGAACATGTCATAAGTTACAGGACGCATATCATCAAGAGCCTCATTGATAGTACCATAATCAAATGAATCAAGGATGCCTTCCCTATCAAGAGTGTCAATTATGTCATATGTGACCCTGATCATCTGAACCTGGGAAAAAGATTCAGCATCAATTCTTGAAACATAAAAGGCAGAGGCCAACAGGACAACACCCACTATAAAAGAAGCTATAAGTATGTCTAGTGAAAATACATATCCTTTCCTATTCATAAAAATTGGTCTTGACCTTATTTTCATTTTTTTATTCAATCCATAAGCTCATGATAAACCAAGCCCTCTCATCATCATAATTCACAATCCTCTTTATCCTGATAATCTGACCAATTTCAGCCGGAGTATCCCCAAATTCAACCAGATGTGTGTCTGACTCAAAATCAGATATCACAATCGAATAAAGGTATCCCCTGATCTTCAGCAAATCCTTTATCTTGTCCCTATCATCTCCATCGATGGATTCCATCCATGCAACCTTGTCAATACTAATATTTCTAGGGGAGTCTGCCAAGCCGAGAATATCTGGGTTTTCCTGATACAAAGGATTATCTTCCCAATCCTCTGGAAAACCCTGGCTTTTCACCAAGATATCTGAGATATAATAAACCCTCTCAGTCATATCCCTATAAGCAACATTATTGTTAAGCCTGAGAGAATATATCCTCCAAGAAACCAAAATGATAGTGATCAAGATCATGAATACAAAGATTGCTATAAATAAATCAGACACTGCAACCTGCGCTTTCTTTTTTCTTTTATTATTCATCTTTATTACTTTTTTTCAATATTACTTTTATTAATATTCATTTTTTCAATATGCCTTTTTTTCAGAACATATCTTTTCCTTCCTTAATTAAAAAATGTCAAATATTCTGCATAACAATGTATCTACCCTGATTTTCAATCAAAACATCACCTTTAACCAATTCAAACTGGGTATCATAAGATGGATTCCTGACAACATCAAATGGAAAAGTGCAAAAAGCAAACCTATCATCATCCAGTCTTACAGTCACAACTCTTGAATCTGAGCTGATATCAAAATCATAATTGCTCTGGATTGTTATTGAAAATCTTTCTCCATTCAAAGTGTTGATATATGCAGAATAAAGATAATTTGATATCTCATAGCACTGATCCTGAAGCTGAATCAAATCATTTGTCTCCCTGACCTTCTGATTCCTGTCAAAATTAAAAGCAATCAATATGATGAAAATAAACAGGATGATTCCCAAAGCAAAAAGAAATTCAACACTTATCTGCGATTTTCTGTTTCTCATTTTATTATTTATTCTAAGATTATTAAATAAGATTATCCTACTTTAATGTGAAGCTCTGAGAACTGGAGACGAGCATTGTTAGTGGTTTCTGGAGTAGCAGTAATCCTAAATTTCATCCAGCCACTACCTGCCATTAATTTGGCAGTCTCTGTTATATCTATCTCAACCCATTTAACTTTTTCATCCAATATTGAAGAGTTTATGGATATATTCTTTGCAAATGACCCACCAAGAACCTCTGTAGGACTACCTATGTCATATGCGTATATCCTTAATGGATAAGATGGGCTTTGGTCAATTCTTCTAACCCTTGCATACAAGGAAATCCGGATATATGCATTTGCCTCTCCACTAACATTTACTACATAACCATTATATTTTGTTCCACCTGTACGACTAATTGATTCTGTAGGGTCAAGGAGTTCGTCATTTAGAAAAGCTTCAGTAATATCATTTAGACCAATAATAAGATCACTATCTTCCGGACCATTTGAGGTTGTGAATGCCCAACCCTGGTCAATACCAAGATCATCCAAAGCAACCCCATATTCGAGTGTGTCATTAACCCTGAAAGACCATGTCTCAGAGACTCCTGCATTAAGGTAAGGGCTGTCATCATAACAAGTAACATTCCAAGTGTAATTGCCTTTGTCTAAAGCAAATTGAGCTCCGATATAATTTGTGTTCTCAGGAACACTGAAATCATTCTGAGATTTTAGGACTGAGCCGCCTTCATCAAGGATTCCTTCAACATGGACATTGCAATAATATATTCCAGACAAAACATCGTCCACAACATACTGGAAATTGATAATATTTTGAAATGTGACATTACCATCAGGAGGCCATGTAAGATTAACTACAGGAGGCTCATTATCAAATGTTGCATTCACAAACAAAGTTCTTGGTGAGGAAGTGCCTTCTGTGACATTACAATAGTCAGTGCAATTAATATTCCAATTATAGTTGCCATAATCAAGATCATAATAAATCTGGTTTGAACCTTTATCTGGAGTCGACTGGGTCTTGACAGTGGATCCGTTGATAATCAGCTCACAAGAGTATATGCTTGAAACATCCTGAACATCATAAATGAAATAAACCCTGCTGACATTTACTTCTGCCCCATTGATTGGGCTTGATAAGGTAACAACAGGAGGATCTGTATCACCAAAATGGCAGGAGCCACCACCCTCATCATCTCCGCCAGTGCCACATAAGGTGTCGTTGACCTCAAATATGATTGCCTCAGATGAAGGCATTGTATTGTTAAAAGGATCCTGGCAAAGGACATAATAAGTATAGTTGCTATTCGGCTCATAGCTTAGAAATGACTCATGAGTCAATATCTCTCCCTCAAAATCATTTCCCATTGAACCATAATCAGTATCAATTGTATCAAATTTACAGTGAGCAGGCTCATTTGTAATAACACGCAAAGTTACAACTGGCGGACAGACCAATCCAGAAGGGGATTTAAGAGTGATAATTGGAGGAGTAGTATCATTACCTTCCCCTATTAAGACAAGCCCATTTTCAAGGGCTTCAACTGGTATCTTGTAGGTTCCAGCATCTGAAGGAAATGAGCCAAAGACCTCTGCTTTTGTAGAAGAAAAATAATCTGACTGGCCGCCAAAAATGCTCATGAGAATGCCTATACTCTTATTTGCCACATAAGTCCCAGAAGTCCCTTGAGGTATAGAGATCCAGACATATTTTTTTGAGCCAGGACCAAGAGCATAGACTGTGTCAACAGCTTTTGATAAAGTGTTGACAGCATCATCTGCCTGGTTTACTTTAATATTATTCCTTGATTGTGACAGAGCATAATAAAACAAAGGGATTGTGAAAACCAAAACAACACCAATAATCATGATGTATTCAACACTTGACTGAGACTTTCTTGACCTTATATTAACTGTCATCAGGGTTATCAGGAAAAGAATGTAAATCAGAATGATGCCATTAAATTTTATGTTATTTATTTTGACTGATTCTGGATTGGGTGGATTTGAGTCACTTGTTGATTGATCATCTATCAAAGATGATGAAAATGGAAGTTTATCATTCAATGGTGTTATCTTCGAGAAAAAAAAATTGTATAGAAGGTCTTGCTTAGAAATCTCCTTAGAGTTTATTGAATCTTGAGTATCAAGATAAGCCTGAACTGGAAGAAATATAATGTTAATGAATACAATTGTGATTAGAAAGAGCCTTGTAAGCCTATTTATCATGTTAAACCTATACATAAACAATATATTAATGAACACGCTATATATAATTTATTATTCTTTTATAAGTAGTGATGAATATATTATTGAGACTGAATTTATGAATGGAAAAATCGGTCTCATAGAAATCCTAGAAAAGTTTATAACCCTCAAAGAGCCATAAGGCTCTAAGAGGGGTGGTTGGAGCGTACCCAACCATGAAAAGGAAAAAACAAACATTCTTCATAAAGTTTGCGAAAAATATAATCAAAGCATT
>JBDROB010000076.1:0-4316 GCA_043810355.1 Candidatus Woesearchaeota archaeon | reverse complement strand
AGACAAGAGATTTGACCATTTCAAGGTTGCATTGTCAATCGGAGTCCAGAAGATGGTGAGAAGCGACCTTTCAAGCAGTGGAGTGATGTTCTCGATTGACACTGAAACAGGATTCAAGGATGTAGTGCTGGTAACAAGCATCTATGGATTAGGAGAGAACATAGTGCAAGGAGCAGTCAATCCAGACGAGTTCTATGTGCATAAGCCAACACTATTGAAAGGGTATAAGTCAATAATATCAAAAAGGGTTGGTGAAAAAAAGATAAAGATGATATATTCGACTGAAGGAAACAAGCTGACAAAAAATGTTCCAGTACACGACCATGACAGGCAAAAATTCTCAATAACAGACAAAGAAGTGCTGCAATTGTCAAAATGGGCAGTCATAATCGAAGAGCACTACAGCAAAAAAGCAGGGCATTTCAAGCCAATGGACATGGAATGGGCAAAAGACGGAAAAACAGGAAAGCTGTTCATTGTGCAGGCAAGGCCAGAAACAGTTGTCAGCCAAAGGGATGCCACAAAACTTGAAGAGTATGAATTATTGCAGAAAGGAACAGTGATCACAACAGGAAGATCAGTAGGGCAGAAGATCGGAGCTGGCAGAGCGCATGTGATAAAAGATGTCAAAGACATAAATAAGTTCAAGAAAGGAGAAGTCCTTGTCACAGAGATGACTGATCCTGATTGGGAGCCGATAATGAAGATTGCCAGTGCAATTGTGACTGACAGAGGTGGGAGAACTTGCCATGCAGCAATTGTATCAAGAGAACTTGGAATACCATGCATTGTTGGAACAAATGACGGGTCACACAATATCAAATCAGGCCAAAAGATAACTGCCAGCTGCACTGAAGGAGACATAGGATATGTCTATAAAGGGCAATTAAGATTCAAGATAAAACAGATTGACCTGAAAAACATACCAAAGACAAGGACAAAAATAATGATGAACCTAGGGGATCCAGAGCAGGCATTTGAGATGAGTTTTCTGCCAAATGATGGAGTAGGACTGGCAAGAGAAGAGTTCATCATCAACAGCTTCATCAAGATCCATCCAAAAGCATTGATAAATTTTCATAATCTTAAGGACAAGAAAGCAAAAGAAGAGATTGAAAGATTGACTGAAAATTATAAGGACAAAAAACAATTTTTTATTGACAAACTAGCATATGGTGTTGCAATGATTGCAGCTGGATTCTATCCAAAAGATGTAATACTAAGGTTCTCTGACTTCAAGACAAATGAATATGCAAACCTGATAGGCGGAAAAGAGTTTGAGCCGGAAGAAGACAATCCAATGATAGGATGGAGAGGGGCTTCAAGATACTACAGAAAAGAATACAGTGACGGATTCAGGCTGGAATGCAAGGCAATCAGAAAAGTAAGGGAAGAGATGGGATTAGAGAACCTAAAAGTGATGGTGCCATTCTGCAGGACAGTCGAAGAAGGGAAAAAAGTCCTGAAAGAGATGAGAAAGAACGGGTTAGTAAGAAAGAGAAAAGGATTAGAAGTGTATGTAATGTGCGAAATCCCATCAAATGTGATTCTAGCAGATGAATTTTCAGAAATATTTGACGGATTTTCAATTGGGAGCAATGACTTAACCCAATTGACTTTGGGCCTTGACAGGGATTCTGAGATTGTAAGTGATATTTATGATGAAAGGAATATGGCAGTCAAGCTATTGATAGCCCAAGTGATAAGAGTAGCTAAAGCTAATCATAAGAAGATAGGGATCTGTGGTGATGGTCCAAGTACATTCCCTGATTTTGCTCAATTTTTAGTAGATCAGGGTATAGACAGTATTTCTTTTAGTCCAGATGCTGTTTTGAAAGGAAGATTATTAGTAGCTGATAAAGAGAAGAGGATAAAAAGTAAGAAATAACCACTGGACATTCTGGTGTGAAGTATATAAACAAGTTATTCTATTCTAAATATTATGATAATTGAAACGTACGATATTTTAGCTGGATTTGATAAAATTTACATAAAAATCAGTTATGAATTCTTCAATAAATTAAAAATTCAGATACTAAATAAATATAAAAGCCTTAAAGAATATAATAAAAAGAGATTGAAAATTAACTATTCTACACTTAAGCTTGAATTCAAGACAAATAATTATCATTCTTTTCAAAGAATATTAAAGATAATTAATGATATAAATATCAATAAAAATGAATTATATGATAATATTAAAGGATTTTATTATTTGGGATCTCATAAAAAACAATATACTATTATACCTAAAGAAATAGTACTTAATGAACAATTCATTGAAGGGTATGCTTTATATCTTGCAGAGGGAGATACTGGATTTAATGGAAAAACAAGACCAAGAAAATTAAGATTTACTAATTCTGACTTATCTGTTATCAAACTTTTTCTTGATTGGGTTAAAACTTATCTTCCAAGTAATTATTTTTATCTGAAGGTCATTATGCCTCAAGATGGAAATGTCAATATGATTGAAGTGAGAAAATATCTAGGATTGAACCAAGAACAACTGAGGGTAAGTAGAGGATATTACAATAAAATAATAAAATATAGACTATGTGTAGATAATGCAATAATTATAGATTTATTTCTATCAATTCATAAAAAGATTAAAAAGATAGTAATTAATGATAAAGAGCTTATAATTGCTTACATAAGAGGAATGATGATTGGAGAAGGTACAGCATATTTTAATCGAAGTAGATATGTAAGAATTGAGATGAGAAATGAAAGAGAAATCAGATATTTAAATAAATTATTTCTAATATTAGGATATCAATGCGAACCCAGTTTGAGGACTACAAGAAAAAATATGTGGAGTTTATATATAGGGGCAAAGCAATTAAGAAAATATTATGAAGAAATTGGTTTTGGTGTTCTTGAGAAAAGACAAAAAATTCTTGAAAATGCAGTTAATAAAAAACTGAGAGTTAATCAATATTGCTAATTATTTAATATTATGTTCTTGCTTATATTTAGCCCAGTTTTCTTTCAACCAGATAAAATCATCATAATTGTTTAACCTTTGGATAAATGGATTGGTTTCTTTTTCATGTTTTATAGTTGTTGTTGGTGTTTCTCCATAATCATGGCCTGGATAGATTATGATATTGTTGTCTAGCTGCATGAGTTTTTTTAAGGATTTGAATTGAATCTCTGAGTTTGATTCAAAATTGCCACCTATCTTTCCAACAAACAATGTGTCACCTGTGAACAAAGCAGAACTGTTGATCAATATGCATACATCATCATCTGTATGGCCTGGTGTGGCAATAACAGAGATTGTCAGTGAGGCAAGCTCGACCACTTCATTTTCTTTGAGAACCAGCAATTCAGCATTTGTCTTACTTATCAGCTCCTGATTTCCAGAAGTATGGTCAAAATGAGAGTGAGTATTCATAATAAAGACTAATTCTAACTTTTGTTTTTTCATGAAATCTAGGATTTCTTTTGGCAAGACAGGGTCTAGAGCTATTGCTTTTCTCTCTTTCTCATCATAGACAAGATATGCAAAATTCCTGTCATAGCCTCCTTTAAATGTCTTTATATTCATTTGCAGCAAGAAATGAGATTTATATTCATTTTTTTATCTTCTTGTAAGCAATATAGATGACTATGACAAGCTCTATGAAGATTATCACTGGCCTTATCATACGAGTCATGTCAGAATAGTATCTGGCAGTACCAATGAACAAAGACAAAAGACCTCCTAGCATGAATCCTGTTGCAACCCATTCATTTAGGCTATTTGTCTGAGGAAGGTAAAGACCAATAGCAATTGCGACCAATCCAAGTATTGATGATATAATGAAGACAATGAGATTGTATTTTTCCATATCCTTGTCAAGATCCTGCCTGCAATAATTGCAATCAAAAGATATAGGGCATCCCTCATCATCATAGGTATAATCTGGATCCCCTCCTGATCTTATGCATTCTGTAGTATCTAGAAAAGAACAGTTTTCAGGACGCTGAACCTTATCAGGAAGGATTCTTGGCTCAATTATACCCATACAATAATCTTCATATTCAGGAGAAGGGTAAACAGCTTCAATCAATGACTGGACAAATATTGAGTAGAGTATGCCAATCACAAATATTATCAATATTTTTCTTACTATATCTGCCATAAGAAGATAGCAGAATAATAAGTATATAAAAGTTTGGTAACTAAGGGGCTGCGTTGAAAAAGTCTCCGTCCGTGCCATGTTTGCCATTGTTTGCCGTAGGCAAACATGGCATGGCTGGACGTAGCTGACCATGTTCCCATGATTCATTATGGGGTTATGGTCAGCGAAGTAGGAGATTTTCAACGC
>JBDROB010000075.1:0-81415 GCA_043810355.1 Candidatus Woesearchaeota archaeon | reverse complement strand
CTCATCATCATCAAAATACGAAGTGCAACCCCAATCATCAGGGAAATCAACCCAATTATCAAAATCATTATCAACACTATCAGAACACTCAGTATAATCACAACCTAAACTATCATCACAAATAAAATTACAATAATCAGTGTTAGTATTAGCAGTTTCATCACAATAACTATGCTCAGTACCAGCATTCAAACAAACTGGAGTATGAGTTGTAGTTTCAAAATCAAGACCACTACACTGAGCCTCATCATAAGGAGAACCACAATCAAGATCAACATCACAAACAACAACACCATCAGACTCATCATCATCCTGAGAAGAATCACAACCAAGATCAGCAGGATAATCAATATCACCATCTAAGTCATTATCAATACCATCATTACATTCATAAAATTGCCTTACAACAGTCAATGTGACAACATTACTGTCTGCTGTCCCGCCATTACCATCATCTGCTGTAAATGTAACAGTCTCAACACCAAAAAAACTTGATGGTTGAGTAAAGCTAACAACATGAGTTGTTGGATTGATTGTAACAACAATATTAGGATTGTCTATAGTTGATGCTGTATATGATAAAGCATCTCCATCTGGATCAGTGAAATAATTGTCTAAGTCAAAAGCATTTAGATTTGATGATCCTTGGTTCCATGTCTCATCAGAAATTGGGTTTCCAATAGGATCAAAATTAGGCGGATCATTTATTGGTGTTACAGTCACTCTGAAAGTATCCTCAGAAAATAATCCATCAGGATCTGTGACTCTTACAACAGCATCACAAAAACCATTAAAATCAGCAACAGGAGCAATATCAACATTATCAGAACCATCAATACTTATTCCACATTGATTAGTATTTGAAACTGATGTTAAAGTATAAGTCAATTGCGCATCAGTATTATCAGGATCACTAGCAAAATTATTAAGATTAAACGCATTTGGCTTTGTTGTGTCTTCTGCAAGAGTCTGATCAGGTAATGAACCAATAACAGGAGCGTCATTAACTGGAGTGACAGTAACTCTAAAAGTATCTGTGTCAGAAGCTCCTAAAGGATCCTCAACTCTAACAGTAACATCACATATTCCGTTAAAATTAAAATCAGGATTTATGTCAATATTATCATTCCCATCAATTGTAACTCCACATTTATTTCCATTAGTTATAGTTGTCAAAGAGTAAGTCAATAAAGAATCAGAATGATCTGGATCAGATGCAAAATCATTCAAGTTAAAAGCATTATTTAAAGATGCATCTTCCTGCAATGTCTTATCAGGCAATCCACTGATTGTTGGAGCATCATTAACAGGAGTGACAGTCACTGAAATTGCATCTGAATCTGTTAATCCACCTGTATCTTGAACTGTGAATGTTACTGTTCCTGCTGGTCCATTAAATCCTGGACTAGGTGTAAATGTAACAATATGAGTTGTTGGATTGATTGATACACCAACATTAGGCAATTGATTAGATGTCCATGATAGATCAGCATCAAGATCCTCTTCATCCTGAACATAAAGGTCAAGATCCAGAGAATTATGCACTGTGTCTTCAGGGAATGAAACATCTGGAATATTAGTTATAATTGGAGGTGTATTTGCCTTGTGCATAGCTCTTGAAACAGTGGCATCTGCATTTGTTATGTCAAATTCTCCTTCAATTGGTAGGTATTGTGGATGAGTAACATCATATGTATAGTGACCATTAACGTATCCACCGATAACAGCAACACCATTTGAATCAGTTACAGCTGTCTGACCATTAGATGAAACAGTTGCACCTTGGATTCTTGCTGCAGTCATATCATCTGAGATTATGAAAGTAACCTCATAGACTGGAGCTGGAGCAACATAAATCTCTTCCTGAGCAGTCTCAGTTGGATTAGGCTTTCCGTCACAAAGAGGTGAGTCAGCAGTTCCTGCCACTTCCATTGTAAAAACATCCTCATAAGGAGCAACCCATTGGAATGAATGTGTTGTTGGATCAACTTCATTAGGATTTGCTGGAAGTGAAGCTGAACCAGATAAAATAATCTGATAAGCTGAATTTCTCACTTCATAATCAATATCAGTAGGAACTGATGTCAAAGCATGTTGTGGATTAGCATAATTGCTTATCTTGTTATACTCAACTGTTACAGTGTCTCCTGCAACTGGATAAGGGTCAGTTGTCCTCAAACCATTAATGATTGTGTAACATTCATTTGTAGGCCTTCCTGGAAGCACACCAAAGAATTTACTTGATGACAAAGGGATATTTGAGGAACATTGATTGTCTGTAACAACAGTCCTTACAGTTGCCTCATATTGTCCGTCTTCAGCAGGGACCCATGAATATTCAACATCTTTAACTTCATCCATAAAGATTGGGTTACCATGAGCAGCGTCAAAATAAGTCATCTGCTGATTAACAACCTGACCATCTTTCTTGATTGTCAAAGATACAGTAGTATCTGCAGAATAATAGATATCCCTATATGCTAGAGGGATATATCCTACATTATTATGAGCGTCTTGGAAAGCTGAATGAGTTGCTGCATCTAATGAAGCAGAAACATTAACCTGCAAAGGCTCATTAGCATAAAGATCATTTGTGATTGTGAATTCATCAATTGTAGAGGCGCAATTTGCAACTCTGTCAAAATCAATATCAACACTTCCTGAAGCATGTCCAGGATTGCAAAAAGTGTGGAATGTAGCAATACCTTCAATAGGTATATAACCAGTATCAGCTGGATTTGTAGCTGGGACAATGAAATAACCTGCATAACCAAATGGGGACAATAGACATGAAGGGAATGAGATCAGCATATGCCCATTAGAGGTTGATCCAGAATATGAGAATGGACTTGAGCTGACAGTATCACAGTTAATGTCGAGACAAGTATAGAACTTTGATTCAACATTGTTGACATTAAAATTAAATGTTATGTCCGCTACTGCAAAAACATTTGCTGCTAAAAGAACAGCTAAAAATGGCATAATAAATAGTATTTTTTTCATAAATAAATCCCCCCTATTGTCTTGTTTATGATTTTGTTTATTTTGATTAAATGAAAATAAAAAATGAAATTATAATGGACCTGGAATTAACGCTCCTCCACCAGTAAATCCTCCTCCTAAAAGTCCAGCTCCACCTAAACCTGCTCCTCCAAAAGCACCGCCTCCAAACCAACCTCCACCTATCATTGGACTTGGTCTAGGACAGAATGGAATCGGCAAAGGCATTATCAAAGGTAAAATCCTTGTAATTGGAATCGGAACTCCAAAAGGCAGCAATTGCTTGTCATCCTCAAGCTTATCAAGGATCAAATCTTCAATCAACAAGCCCCTAACATATGCATCTGCCATTTCTCCCAACATACTTATAACAAGATTCTTTGCAAAATTATCACCATACTGTGGAGGTGAAACAATATTCATACCCATGACTCTTCCAGTCTCTGGATCATAATTTGGTGTTGGAAAAGGTTGTACTGCAAAATTAGGATTATTTGCAAGAACCATCAACATTGTATCTACACTTCCTGGTTTTGACTCAATAGGCGCCAGATAGACAACTGGGCTTTCCATATTATGATTGCTCAATGTCTCCCACATCTTCTGAGCTGGTCCAAGATTCTGGGAACCCCAACCAAGATCAACATTAGCATCATAGAATGCATCTTGCTCATCCTTTTTGTGGAAAAGCCATGTCAATGCCCCTCTTGTAGCTGCACCTGCAGTATAACCAGCGACACCAATAATTGGCTCACCAAGAGAAGCTGTTGTATTATATCCCTGCAAAGCTGCATTGATAAAAAACTCAACAGGACCCCTATAATTCCTTACCTTATGCCTGACTTCAACAGCATTTGTAAAACAAAGATCAATTGAATTGTAAACAGTATCTTTCTCAGTTGTCTTCTTATTCCAACCTTTCACTTCTCTTGAAGTGTAATTAATGCTCGGCATCCTTGGCCCATTATGATAAACAAAAACGTCTGTAACACCATTTGTCCTCTCTGGATTAATTGAAAGATGAGCAACCTGCTGGACATCTTCCATAAATCTCTCAAACAAATAAGTGTAAAGTGCTGCAGATTCAGGTTTTGAAAGAAAACCAGTCCTTTCATTGTCTCCAAAATTAATATTTCTTACTCCAGCTTTTGCCGGCGCTGGAACATAACCTGCAAAGGCTTGTGCAATTCCTTGCTCAATGAACGGAACAAAATATCTGTCTCCACCTGGAAGGTGATCCTTGACATAATCATAAAGAACTGCAACATCCCCTTCTGGAATCTTTGCCTCTAAAGACAAAGCTTGATCTCCTATAGGAGTAGGTTCTCTCTGTCCAGGAACTGGATGTCGTCCTGATAGTTGAGATTGATCATATGTTGTTGCACATCCTGCTAATGCAGTTGCTGCTGCTGCTAAAAATCCCCTTCTGGTCATATCATATCCTTTCATTTGATCACCTGGCTAAAATCCATTAAAATATTTAATTGCGATTTCTGGTTCTGCAATCACTAAATCTGTGCCATTATCATATAATGGAGTCTCTGTCTGAATAGCAGCCCCTAATCTTAAAGCAACTTCTGAAGCCCTATTCAATTCTTCATTTGAGACTTCCTCTGTATTTAATGCAGACCTTAATTGAGAAGCGACATCTGGTCCAAAACCAGCATTAGCTACAAGCCTAACAAAAGATTCATCTGACTCACCTGGAACAGGGGAATCAAGCCCACCTCTTGTTGTCAATCCTAAAATGAATGTGCTCAACTCAGCAACACTGTCAATATTTCCGTCAGCATTACTATCATAGTTACCCACTAAAGCTGAAACAGGTGTTGGATTGCTTGGTAGCCTATTATCACTTGAATCAATCTGACTCAAATTATAAATTGAAGTTCCTCTGAAAGGGATCTCAAACATGTCTCCAATATTTTGAATCTGGATTGCAGTTAAAACTGCTGGAGGAACAATAACTTCGGCAGGTCCACCTACTGTAATCTCCTCTAAAGGTGCCAGAGTTGGTTGCTCTTCTGAACCTGATCCTTCATAAGCCTCTAAAGGCGCTCCACTTTCTATTCCAAGACTATAATCAGCAATCGCTTCAGTAATATCTTGAGGTCTTTGATCATTTCTCATTTTTAAGAATCCAAGTAACCAATTATTTTGTAATTGCCTTTGTTCAGGTGTCAATGATCTTCCTTGATATTCATCCCCTAAACTTCTTTGGATTGGTTCAGGAGCAAAAGCTTCCCATAAATATGCTCTTAATCCTTGATCAGCATCATTATAATTACTTGTCAGCCAGTCAACAATTGAATTAGGATCTGGGAAACCTGCCAATGGAGCTGCTGGTGCTGACTGTGCAACAGGTGCTACAGTTGGGTTCTCTGCAGGTATTGGTGCCGGTTGGACAACTGGAGCAGCAGGTTCTTCTGGTGCATCGTAAGAAGCAACTGCAGCCTTAACCATATCAGGATTCAAAGTCCTCAAAAACATTAAGAATGCCTCATTCTGTTCTGAACTTCCTGTATAAGGCTTTCTTCCAGAATCTTCTGAACCTGGAACAAGAGTCTCCCATAAGTGCTTTCTTAAATCAAATCCACCTTCTCCATTATATTGGCTTTTTACATGATCTTCAATTGAATTAGGATCTGGGAAACCTGGAATGACTCCTCCTAATGGATGTGTAGGTACTTCAGGCGCTTCAGCAGCTATAGGAGCAGGATCTAGAGATCCAGCAGCAGCTTGACTTGGATTATACATTCCTCGAGCAAACCATCCGCCACCAAATGAAACTGCAAGCATTGCAGCAGCAGTCAAACCTGATACTAATTTACCTTTCCAAGTTTGATACCAAATTCTGGCTGGTCTTTCTGTACTTTCTGGAGGTAATGAACTGTCTCCACCTGAACCATCTCCTGAGCCACTGCCTGAATACCTTGGTTCTTCAACAGGTCTAGAACTATGATCTTCTCCTAAAATAACTCTGTCATCATGGCCACTAGCATCACCTCGAGCATGAGAATCATCAGAAGGACCTCTTCCCTCAGCTCTTGGACCATCTGGTGCATGCATTGTAACTTCAGGAGTTCTAACATCAGAAACATATTTGGACCTTGATGAATCATCAGGAACTCTTCCCCCTGCATAAACTGGATTAGCTTCTCCAACAACAGCTTCTAAAGGCTTTGCTTGAGTTACTGGTCCACTTTCTGGTCCATGATCCCCATGCCTTTCTGCTGAAGCAGCTTTTGAAACTAAAAAATGACCTATTAATCTAGTGTCAACAACAGATTGATCTGGATTATCATAACTAAAGTCAACAATTGATTTTGATTCTATACTTTTTGTTTGATTTCCTGGTTTAGCAGAACTTTCTTGAGGTTCAGCAAGATATCTGAAAGCAGGCTGATCTTCTGGTGCATCAACAACTTCAGCTATGTCAGCTGGAGAAGTGGTATATCCATTAGCTTTTTGCCGAGCTTTTGCCATCCTTGCCAGACGAGGCTTATCATCACTTCTCCTATAATCAAAACCTTCAAGTACTCCTGAATAAAAAGCCTTTGCAGTAAGATTTAGGTCTCCTAAAATTGTATCAACAGAATCATCAGAATGTTTATATCTCTGACGAGCTTTTTCAATATCTGTTTCTGATAATTGAGAAACAGACCTATCTAATTGTGAGGAATCTCTTCCTTGGTATCTTGCAACTGTTCCGACAGTACCATACTTGACACCAAATTCGTCAGCAACTGATTTTCTTCTTTCTTGAAGAGTAAGTTTTTTCCCTTCACTGTTATGTGTTGTTGCCTGAAATGCATTATAAATTGCATCTGCTTGAGTTGCATCCAAATCCTTGTATGTTGCTCTAGAAACATAATCTTGTTTGATTTCTTTAATTTTATTAGTCATATATATCCCCTTCTAAAAGTTGTTTTTCAAAAATTATTATCTAATTGTATGGTAGAAATATCTATTACATATTTAAATCTTTTGTATTGATACTATTATAAAGTACTAATATGATATAACTATTTTATAATAGATACTTTCTGGTTTTTTTTAATAAGAGGTTTTTGATTATTAAATTAATTAGAATTAAATATTATTAGTCATTCTCTCTGTTTCATGATATCAATTGTTGGAGCTGGACCTGTTGGAAATTTTGCAGGATATCTGCTTGCAAAAAAGGGGTATAAGGTTGAGATATTTGAGAAAAACAAGGAGATTGGAAAACCGGTACAATGCACTGGGATTGTGACAAATACAATATCAAAATTAATTGATGTCCCTGATGAGTGTGTTGCCAATAGAATCAATGATGTTGAGATATTTGCTCCAAATGGAAAATCTCTGAAAATAAGATTTAGAGAAGCAAATCTGATCCTTGACAGGGAGAGATTTGACAAGTTTCTGTCAAAAAAAGCTGAAAAAGAGGGAGTAAAAATATTTCTTGACCATAAAATCGAAGATTTTAAAGATGATATATTGTCGATAAGAAAATTAGACAGAAATGAGATTATTGAGGAAAAGATTGAAAGAAAAAGTGATAATATAATCGGGGCAGACGGGCCGCAAAGCATTATAGCAAAATCTCTTGGAAACAAAAAAAGAGAATACTGGACAAGCCTTCAATACAGGATTGAACATAAAAATGAAAATAAGATTGAATTCTATCCATATTTAGGAACATTTGCATGGATTGTCCCTGAGAATAAGGAAATTGCTCGCGTAGGCATAATTGGATCATTGGGTATAAGGAAAATATTGGATGATTTTTTAGAGAGAAAGATTGGAAAAGATTTTAGGAGCAAGATAATCGAGACACAAGGGGGTCTGATCCCCAAGTTTGACAAAAAACTGAAGGTATCTGATGACAACACATATATTATAGGTGATGCAGCTGGAATGGTCAAAGCGACAACAGCAGGAGGCATAATACAGGGCATGAGATCAGCTGAGATATTGGCTGAATGCATTGGAACAGAAAAGAAATTCTCAAGAGAATTGAGAAAGAGATTGTTTTTTGACCTATCCCTACATAAGTATATGAGGAAAATAATGGATAAATTTGATGAAGATGACTGGAACAAGCTGATTGGATATTTTGACAAGCCAAAAATGAAGAGAATATTGGAGACAATCGACAGGGATGAGCCAAGCAAAATGGTATTTAAACTATTGCTGAAAGAGCCCAGGCTGATTTCTTTTGTTAAATTCATTATTTGACAAATACTAATCTAAAACAAACTTTTATAAAAGCAGAATAATTCCCTATCCTATTATATATACTGAGGGGAAACAATTAAACCATTAATTAAACCATTAATTAAACCATTAATCAGACAATTGATAAAACAATTTAATTAGTTATTGACAAGGTGATGTCTTTGGATGATGATTTTGATGATGAAGAGATTTCATTTGATATAAAAAAAGTAAAAGGATTCTTCAAGAAAGTAGGTAAATCATTTAGCGATGATGATAAATCTCTGGATGAGAAGAAAAAAGATAAAAAAGATATCCATGAAGAGATAGAGAGGAAAAAAGAAGAGCTAAGGAGATTAGAGGCTGAAAATATTAGTGAGAAAGCTGAAGAACCTGGCTACAATAAGGAGAAAAGGCAGACTGAAGAAGCTGAGAAGAAAATGCAAATTATCAAGGAAAAGAAAGATTTTGTTGAAGATAATGAAAAGGCAGAGAAAGATGAGGATTTCAACATTGATTTTTCCGGTATAAAAAATATTTTCAAAAAGGGGAACAAAAAGGAAGAAAGCAAAGATGAAGAAAAGGATGAAGAATTTTCTGATGTGACAAAATCAATAAAAAAAGGTTATGGGTATATAAAAAATAAACCTTGGATCATTCCAACAATCCTTATCATATTTTCACTACTGTTCTGTGTCTATTTCAGCGCTAATCTTAGATATCAGTCAGCAATATTGCCGATAACAGATGTTTGGGCAAGAGACAATATATATAATGGGATAAGAGCCCAGGTTGAGAATAAAGTCAATAATGAATATCCAAATCTTCCTGATGAGAATAAAGCAAAAATAATTGAGAAAGAGTTTGAAAAAATCCTGAGTGAAAACAAAAAGGAAGTTGATAATGCAATATCAGCTTCATCAAACCAGTTTAAATCAAGATTAAGGCGAGATATCACAAACAGCAAAGGAGAGGTTATCGGAGAATTCACTTACCTATTGGCAATTGACCCTTATTATTGGACAAGACATGCAAGAAATATAATTAACAATGGGCATCCAGGAGACGAGCTAAGGGATGGAAAGCCATTTGATAATCACATGTTTGCACCATTAGGAAGATTTATTGTACCTGACATGTTCCATGCTTATCTTTCTGCTTATTTATTTAAAGCATTCCAGTTTTTCAACAGAGACCTAGATCTAATGAGTTTTATTTTCCTTATACCAATTCTTATCAGTGCTTTAGCAGTGATCCCTGGATTTTTTATCACAAGAAGGCTTGCAGGGAATTATGGAGGATTTGTAGCTGGATTTTTAATTGCAATCCACAGCGCATTTATCAACAGGACAATGGGCGGGTTTTCAGATACAGATGCTTACAATGTGACATTGCCATTATATATAGCATGGTTCTTTTTAATTGCGTTTGAAGAGAAAGATCTAAAAAAGAAAATAATATATTCTGCCTTATCAGGCTTTTTAGTCGGCCTTCTTGGTTTTGCATGGGCAGGAGGATGGTGGTATATATTCTATCTTGTGATAATATCTACAATAATATATATTGTTGGCTATCTAGCAGTTTACTTAATGTTAAATTATAAAAAAGGGATAAAAATCAACCAGATATTTAAATTAAAATTTGTTAAAAATAATATTATCATCATAATTATGTTCATACTATTCTCAGGCATTTTTATCACTATGTTTCTAGGATTCAATGAGTTCTATACAGTAGTTGAAAAACCTATGGGATTTGTCACATTAAAGCAAATTGGGGCAACATCTGTCTGGCCAAATGTATTCACAACAGTTGCTGAGCAGAATGAATCATCATTTCCTGAAGTGATCGGGAATATAGGAGGTGCATTCTTATTTTACCTGAGTGTTTTAGGAATAGTGCTTGTTTTTATAAAAGGAGTAATCGCTTTGATCAAAGAAAAGGATGGTGGATTGACTTATATCAAATACAGCATCCTGCTAGTTCTTTGGTTTGCTGCAACAGTATATTCTGGAATAAAAGGAATAAGATTCATATTGTTATTTGTCCCTGCATTTTCAATTGCAGTAGGACTTGCCTTGGGAATAATATACCAGTATGTTGTCAAAATAATATCAAAGGAATTAAAGATCAACAAACTAATCACACAAATAGTCATCATTGTACTGTTATCCATAATCCTTATCAAACCTCTGCAGGCTGGACAATCAACAGCATATCAAGAAATACCAAGCATGACAGATGCATGGTGGAGCTCATTAGAAAAGATAAGGCTTGAGAGTGAGAATAATGCAATCATAACATCATGGTGGGATTTCGGGCATTGGTTCAAATATATTGCTGACAGACCTGTAACATTTGATGGAACATCACAAGACTCGCCAATGGCCCATTGGGTAGGCAATTCACTCCTTACATCTGATGAAGATGTCAGTGTAGGATTATTAAGAATGCTTGACTGCGGCAGCAACAATGCATTTGACGAGCTTGACAAAATAATAAATGAGACATACAAGAGTGTAGATATAATCTATGAAATAATTGTTTTAGAGAAAGAAGATGCAAGAAGAATATTGAAAGGGTATGGGCTTAATGAAGAACAGGCAGAAAATGTACTGGAATATACACACTGTGAGCCTCCGGAAGCATATTTTATAACCTCATCTGACATGATAGGAAAAAGCGGAGTTTGGGGACATTTTGGAATCTGGAATTTCAGGAGATCAACAATGTACAATACAATAAAAGATAATAATCTTGATATGGACAAAGGTGTCAAATACCTAAAAGATGAATTCAACATGACAGATGATGAAGCCCAAGCAATTTATTTGGAAATTCAATCATTGGGAACTGGAAGGGATGCAAATGACTGGACAGCACCTTGGCCAAGCTATGCATCTGGAATTGATCCATGCACACCAGGAGAAGATGGGATGTATATCTGCTCATTGTTTGGAGGGGGCGCCGGACTGTTTAACTCCACATCAATGGAATTGGTATTCAGTTCAGCTCAAGGCATAGAGAAACCTAAGAGATTAGTCATACTGAATGAGACTGGAATAATCACCAAGGACTATGAGAATGGAGGGGATTTTGGTGTCCTGATGATACCGACTGAGGATGGTTATTCAAGGCTCATAACAAATGTCGAGCAGACTGACAGCATATTCACTCAATTATATTTCTTAGATGGGCATGGAACAAAACATTTTGAAAAATTCAGTGAAGAGAACAGTGTCTTGGGACAGAGGATAGTTGTCTGGAAAGTTGACTGGGAAGGAAAACAGGAGAATGTCTATCCTTTTTTCCAGCAAACAGTGACAATTGAGGAAATCAGTGAGGAGGAATATAATGCAACTAGGATTGATAATGTTGAAAATATTGAGATTGAAATAATCAATAGTAGTGAAGATGTCATGATAAATGAAAGTGATATGATTGGTGGAGAATTTAATACAACGGAAGCATAATAATTAAAAAATAACCAAAATTGACCCTATATGATGTCAATTTTTAGATCTAGAAAATTCGATTTGATTAAATATTCTTTTTTTTTAAGAAACAGGTTTTACAATCAAATTTTTAAATAATAACATATTCTTTATTCTCTTATGGAAGACAAATCCAAGGTTTATGCAGTTATTGCAGCATATAATGAGGAGAAATATATAGGGAGTGTAATAAAAAATATTAAAAAACATCTGGACAATGTTATAGTTGTTGATGATGGAAGCAGGGATGAAACCAATAATATAGCCAAAGAAAACAAGGCTATTGTGCTAAGACACCCAATAAACATAGGGAAAGGAGCTGCAATCAAGACAGGATGTGACTTTGTCCTAAATAAAGGTGGAGAGATAATGATACTTATTGATGCAGACGGCCAGCATGATCCAAAAGAGATCCCAAATTTTCTAGAATCCTTAAAGAATAATGACATTGTGTTTGGATTCAGAAAATTTAATAAAGACATGCCATTGATGATGAAGATCGGAAACAACATTATAAATACTGCTACAAGGTTTTTATATAATATTGACTTATTTGACTCACAAAGCGGATATAGGGCATATAATGCAGATGCATACAGAAAGATCAGATGGGATGCAAATGACTATTCAATGGAATCAGAGATGATTGCAAATTTAGGAAAGACAAGGCTGAGATATACTCAAATCCCAATACAAACAATCTATTCAGACATCTACAAAGGAACAACTGCAATAGATGGAATCAAGATTGTGATTAACATGATATTATGGAAATTGAGGAGGTAATATGCTAGGAATTCAAATAATCGGAGTGCTGTTCGGATTGTTTATGCTTTATATCACATTCTTGCACAATAAAAGAAAAGAGTTCACTGTAAAAGAAGGTCTGGTCTGGGCAATATTATGGCTAGGATTCATTTTTATCACATTATTTCCAACACAATTGAACTATTTTGTAAAAGATGTGCTGACAATGCAGAGGCCTCTTGATTTCTATATAATATTAGGATTCATCATCATAATAGGAACACTTTTCCACACATATTCATTAGTCAGAAGATTGCAAAAAAAGACAGATGATCTAGTATCGAGGATTGCAATCAGCAAAGAAGAGAATGGGAAAAAATGATATATTTCTTAGAATAATTTTATAAACTTAGATTCAATTGCATATCAATTATGAGTGTAAAAAGCATTAAGATTTTAGACAAATATATTGGGACACTGGTTTGCCTAAAGCTTGGAATCTTGAACAAAATATTCTTTAGGAAAAAGTTAAAGGGTGTTAATAGGATATTAGTAATTCAACTATGGGGGATTGGAGAGACAATATTGACTCTGCCTGCAATCAAGGCATTAAGAGAGCAGTATAATGATTCTGAAGTTGATATATTGACTACAAGGAGAGCAAAGGATGTTTTTGAAGGCCAAGGTTTTTTTGATAATTTGATTGTGATTGAGACTAACTTTCTTTCTATTTTGGGTTTTGTATCAAAAAATTACAGGAAATATTCGCTTGTTGTTGATTTTGAAGAGTATCTGAATATTTCCTCAATAATATCATTTTTTGTAGGGAAGTTTAGGATAGGTTATGATAACAGGATCAGAGGTATGACTCTGTCAAAATCTGTTTCTTATAATGACAAACAGCATGTAGTTGAGACTCATCTTGACCTGATAAGACTAATTGGATATGAAGGGACAGTTTTGAATCTGGAGAGATTGATGTATGGTGACAAGGATAAAAAATACATTGAAAGCCTTTTGAATGATAATAAAGTGTCTAAAAATGATTTTTTAGTTGGCTTGTTTGCAGGAGCTGCAGAGTCAGCAAAATCAAGGATGTGGATGAAGGAAAGGTTTGCTGAGCTTGGTGACAGGCTTATTGATGAGAAGAATACAAAAATTGTGTTGTTAGGAAGCTCAGATGATATCAAGTTAAATGATGAAATAATCAGATTGGTCAAGAATAAAGGTAAGATTGTTAATCTTGCTGGGAAAACAAGTTTGCAACAGCTTTTTTATCTTGAAGAAAGATGTGATCTAATTATTAGCAATGATTCAGGACCAATGCATATTGGAGCTGCAATGGGAACAAAAACAATCGGCTTGTTTGGCCCAAATCTTCCAGTCAGATGGAGACCTTTTCAGAAAGATAGTGTTGGACTGTATAAAGGTGAGATTTGTGAGTTTAGCCCTTGCATAAATGTTCATCTGGGGCAAGTGCCTGAATGCCTTCAATCAGGGCATAATAATATCTGCATGAAAAACATTAAGGTTGATGATATTATGAAACATACTGAGAATTTGAAAAGCTGATAGAATACCTGATTTCTATTCTTCCATCATTCTTCCATATGATGATATTCGCCGTAAGTGAAAAAGCCATTCAGCTGCTTTATTCTGGCTAACCTTGGAAAGACATCTTTTTCCAAAGAAGAAGTGTTTTCAAAAAGCTCAAAGATCTCTGGCTTAAATATGTATATCCCAGCATTAACAATGAATGAGGTTGTCTGCCTTGGCTTTTCCTGAAAATCAATAATCTGATCCCCATCAAGAACTGCGTTCCCATATTGAGATGGTTTTTCTCTTGTCATAAGGCCCATTGTTGCAAGCTTATCATTGTGTATATGCTTTGAGATCATCTTGTTAAGGTCAAAATCATTATAGACATCACCGCTGGTCACAATAAAGTTTGAGTCATCCAACATCTTCTTAACCCTGAACAATGCATTTGCATTACCTTTAGAATCATCCTCGATTATCTTGACATCCTGGGTTGTGTGAAGGCATTCATGATTGATCTTATCCAGATGGTTTGAGGATTGGGTCACAATAAGAATCTTTTTGATACCAAAACTATTGAAGAAATCAAGCTGATTCTTGATCAAGGTCCTTGACTTAAGATTCTTTAATGCCACTTTATGATGATCTGACTTTAGAAGGATCACAGCTGTGCTAATCTGCTGAGAACCAAGACCTTTTTTAAGGTAAATCTCAAAAGCCTGTGATCTCGAGCGGATGATTGAACCGTCAACTTTAGAGTCTAATATGTCTAACAATGGCTTATCCACAGAAATAGCAATCTTTTCTTTCTTCATCTTAATTATTATTCATAATATTAGATGTTCTTATTTAGTTCAGTCTATTATTATGCCCCCCCTAACAGTATGATATAGTAATACCTTTTTAATAATTTATATTTTCTAGAATATATGTTATAGAACAATAATGTATTTAAATAAGGTAAAAGAATAGTATGAATAGTTCATACTTTAATGTTATTAAATAAGAAAGGTAAAAAAATGGTAGAAGGATCAGAAACAGCATTCCTGAATAAATCAGATGTATTATTGCTTGGAAAATCAAGCAGCAAATATGGATTATTTGAAAAAGTAGCAGAAAGAGTTAAGCCAGAATCAAGAGCATTTATTGCCATAGGTGGTAAAGAGTATGGCCATAGACCTGATGATATAAGAAAAGTGCTTTTACAGCAATTATCATACCCTTTATGGAATGGATTTGTTGTAATCGATGACCCTCAAATTGATTCTGGACTTCCAGAAGATGTAAAAAGGATTCTTAAGATTCAATCAACAGGGCAAAGACAGTCAGATCCAATCTTTTTAGCATATTCTAAAGATCCTGGGCTTTTAAGCTTAAGGCCATATATTGATTTTATCCCAAATGGAGTAGTTGGGAGTGATATTGCTGATTCAATAGCTAGATATTCATTGGACAGAATCAATGAAAGAAAAAGGCATTAATTAAGTCTTGTTCTTAAATAAGGTATTGACATACTTCCGAGTCTGAACAAAGGGGATACAATAGAACAGGTATTAAATAATGGAGAGAAATAATAGAATGGCAAATGATTATGATCTGAGAAAAGCAATCAGCAATTTTGATAAAAGAAGGATTCTGGTATTAGGAGATATTGCCCTAGACCATTACCTAATTGGAGAAGTTGAAAGGATCAATCCAGAACAACCAGCTGCTCCTTTAGTAAGAGTTAATGGACATAGTTATAATCTTGGAGCAGGAGGTAATGTTGCACAAAATCTAGCAGCATTAAATGCTCAAGTTACTTTATGTGGATTGATAGGAAATGATTTTTATGGTGGAAAGGTAGAGGAATTATGCAGACAATATGGAATATCATTTATACCTATATATAATGGAAATAACAGGAGCACTATAGTAAAACAGAGACTATTGGCCCATCAACAACAAATTGCCAGATTTGATGAAGAAGATACAAGCCCAATATCTGAAAAGACAGGTCAAATGCTATTGGACAGTGTAAAACCTTGTATTGATGAAAGTGATGCAGTAATATTATCTGATTATAACAAAGGGCTATTAATAGAACCTGTTGTCAGAGAATTAATAGAATATGCAACAAAAAAAGGTGTCAAAGTATATTCTGAAGTGAAACCAACAAATGCTATATTCTATCAAAACTCAACACTAGTATGCTGCAATCTCAGCGAAGCTGAACAATTCACTGGACTCAGACTAAATGGCAGAGCTGACAATATTATAGATATTGGAAGAGAAATGATGCAGAGATTATCTCCAGAATATTTAGTCATCACACTAAGTGAAAGAGGAATGTTCAGCTATGATAATCATCATAATCACTCATTAGAACCTACAAAGGCAAAATCTGTTATTGATGTTTCAGGAGCAGGCGATACAGTTATCTCATTATTGGCATTAGCCAATATTGAACTAGATATCCATGCATCTGCATATCTAGCGAATCATGGAGCAGGTATTGCTATTGAAAAAGTTGGAACAGCCACTATTACAAGAGATGAATTAATAAAAAGCTTATCATGATCAACAATAGTGTTGGATATAAGAAATGTTTAAATAATTATAAATAACCATAAATTACAATAATGGCAATAATCAAAAAAGCTGTTTTTTTAGACAGGGATGGAACAATCAATATAGATTATGGATTCACATATGAGCTCATGAAATTCCGATTTGAAGAAGGAGTGATTAAAGGTCTCCAGAAACTACAATCAAAAAATTATCTATTAATTGTTATAACAAACCAATCTGGAATAGGAAAAGGGTATTATACTGAAGAAGATTATAATAAATTTACTGGATTGATGCTAGAAGAACTTAAAAAAAATAATATTCTATTAGATGGAGTTTATCACTGCCCTCATCATCCTGAAGGCAAAGATATATACAGGGTTGATTGTGACTGCAGAAAACCAAAGAATGGTATGATACAAAACGCTATAAAAGATATGGTTGATAAAGGGATTAAGATTGATATTGAAAAGAGTTATTTTGTAGGAGATAAGACAGCTGATATCAAGACAGGCGAGAGTATAGGATGCAGGACAATACTTTTATTGACTGAATCAGGGGAAAAAGGGAAAGATGGCCATTATGAAGTAAAACCAACATTTATTGCAAAAAACCTTGACAAGGCAGCAGATTGGATACTACTAAACAATTGAGTTGTTAAAATGATAGACTTTTCAAAAATCAAGACAATAAGCATTGCAGACAGGGAACATAAAGAGGCATTAACTAGGTTTCCAAACCCAGATGACCCATTCAAGATAATTGAGAATGAGGATCTAAGAGAGCTTGCAGAAAGAATAATCGAGGCATACAATAAAAACAAACAGATAATATTCATGATAGGCGGTCATGTTGTCAAGACAGGAATGAGCGCCTATATTGTAGATCTGATGAAAAAAGGAGTGATAAACCATATTGTGATGAATGGAGCAACAAGCATACATGATTTTGAGATTGCAACATATGGAGAGACAAGCGAGGATGTTGAAGCTGGAATCAAGAATGGCACATTTGGAATGGTCAAAGAGACAGGAGAGATGATGAATAGCGCAATCAAAGAAGGTGCAGGCTCAGGAAACGGGTATGGACATGCAATTGGCAAGAAAATTGATGAATTAAATGGAAAGAATAAGGAGAAGAGTGTGCTGTATCAGGCCTATAAGCTTGGGATACCTGCAACAGTCCATGTTGCAATAGGGAATGACACAATCCATATGAATCCAAAATGTGATGGAAGCAGCCTTGGAAAAGCAACATATATTGACTTTAAGAAATTTGCAGATACCCTTAGCAAAGCTGACAAAGGAGTGATAGTCAATATTGGAAGTGCAGTAATATTACCAGAAACATTTTTAAAAGCAATCACAATTGTAAGAAATCTAGGATATGATATAGGTGATATCACAACTGCAAATTTAGATATGATTGACCATTACAGGCCAAGATTAAATGTTGTGGAAAGACCTGTAAGCGCTTTAGGAGGAAAGGGATTTGTTATTATTGAAAGGCATGAAAAGACAATCCCTAGCCTATACAAAATGATAATGAAGGCGATCTAATGAAAATTACAAGTCCAAAAGTAAAAACAAGAGAAGATATCAGGCAGATTGCTGATGAATTAAGAAACCAGGGCAAGACAATAGTTTCTATCAATGGAAGTTATGATATACTCCATATTGGGCATATCAAAATGCTCCAAGAGGCCAGAAAACAAGGGGACGTCCTGATTCTAGGCCTGAACAGCGATGAGTCTGTAAGAGAATGGAAGAAATTTGTAAATAATCCAAACTGGCATAAAAGACCGATAAATCCTGCCTGGGCAAGAGCAGAGATGCTTGCAGCACTTGACAGTGTTGATTATATTGAGATATATGATGAGCCAGAGTGCATGCCATTCCTTGACAATCTAAAACCACATATCCATGTAAATGGCAGTGATTATGGAGAAGACTGTGTTGAAGCACCAATTGTGAAAAAAAATGGCGGAAGGATCCATATTGCCAAATTTATAGAAGGGTTTTCCACAACAAAGTTTATTGACAAGATTCTAGATATTTATAATGATGAGAGTGAGAAGAGATAATAATATATTTTAAGAGATATAAACATTTATTTTATATAAATTTCTTAAATATATAACATATCGACCCACATATTTTTAAATACAATTTCATTCTTGACAAACTAATAAAATGGACATAAGTGTTGTAATACCAATATTTAATGAAGAAAAGAATATCAAGTTTCTAGTAGATGAAATCACAGATGTCCTTAAAGGGATAACTGACAAATTTGAGATAATCCTTATTGATGATGGGAGCAAAGACAGATCTTTCTTTTTTATGACCAAAATCATGGAGAAGAACAAGCATTTAAGGATCATCAAGTTCAGGAAGAATTTTGGACAGACATCTGCATTGGATGCAGGGTTTAGTCTTGCTCAAGGAAAAGTGATAATTGAGATGGACGGAGATCTCCAGAATGATCCACATGATATCCCAAACCTGCTTGAGAAAATGGGACAGGGATATGATGTTGTAAGCGGATGGAGGCATAATAGAATAGACAGTTTTTTAAAAAAAATCATATCTAAGATTGCTAATGTATTCAGAAAAGCTATCACGGGTGAGAAGATCCATGATTCTGGATGCTCATTAAAAGCATATAAAAAAGAATGCCTTGTTGATATCAACCTTTTCGGAGAGATGCACAGATTTATACCCCTTTTATTGATGTGGAAGGGATATAAGATTGGAGAGGTAAAAGTGAATCATAGGGGTAGAAAATATGGCAAGACAAAATACAATTTTGTAAGGGTCTTGAAAGGATTTCTTGATCTTTTGGTCATCAAATTCTGGATGCAGTATTCAACAAGGCCAATGCACCTTTTTGGGGGATTAGGCATATTATCATTCTTATTTGGGTTTCTGGTCAATCTGTATCTAACTTTCAGAAAATTCTTTTTCAATGAATCACTCACAAACAGGCCATTGCTGCTGTTAGGGGTATTGTTCATGATACTTGGATTCCAGCTGATAATATTAGGATTATTGGCAGATATTCTGATCAAAACATATTATGGCGGAAATAGGAAGAGTTATTATATTGAAAAAGTGTTGTAGGAATGTTATTCTCAATTTTGAAAAGGTTTATCATTATTTTTTGAGGTTGTGTAATTCTTGTACCACTCAACAAAAATCCTTATACCATCATCAATATTTATCTTAGGACTATAATTCAACAATTTTTTTGCCTTACTTATATCTGCGCAGGTTATTGTCACATCACCTGGATTCATTGCCATCCTATTGATTATAGCCTTTTTCCCAATATTCTTCTCAATCAATGCAATCAGATAATTAAGCTGGACAGGATTATTGTCCCCTAAATTGATAATCTCAAACTTAAGGTCAGCATCTAATGCTGAGATAATGCCATCTGTCACATCATTGACAAAAGTATAATCACGTTTTGAAGATCCATCTCCAAAAACTGTAATAGGCCTCTGCTCATCTATAAGCCTTGTGAACTTGAATATAGCCATATCAGGCCTGCCTCCAGGCCCATAGACTGTGAAAAACCTAAGACATACCATGTTTATATCAAAGAGATTATGATATGTGTAGCAGAGGACTTCACCTGCTTTCTTTGTAGCTGCATAAGGAGATATTGGATAGTCTGTGTTATCTGACTCCTTAAACGGGGTCTCTTCCCTATCCCCATAAACAGAAGAGGATGATGCTGACACAAATTTCTTGATATTATATTTTCTGGCAATCTCGAGCAAGTTCTGAAGCCCAATGATATTAACATTTGTATATAATATTGGCTTTTCTATTGAAGGCCTGACACCTGCCATTGCAGCCAAATGGATAATCTTCTCAATATTTTCAAGAGAAAATATCTTTTTTATCTCATCTATATCTGTGATATCTGCATTATAAAAGATAAAAGAATCTTGGAATGATGTTTTGAGGCTGTTGATATTTGACTGCTTCAGATCCTGACCATAATTATCACTTAGGTTATCAATACATACAACAATATGGTCTTTTTCAAGAAGTTTTCTGCAAACATTATGGCCAATAAGGCCAGCTCCCCCAGTAACCAGTATTTTCATCTTACCATAAAGAAAACATAAGTATTTAAATATTTATGCCCTCTCCTGTTTATGTCAAAAACATTATATTTTCCAATATGAACAAAAAAAAAATTATTAAAAATGTTATTTTTGGGGTGATTGCATTAGGTTTGATCTGGTTATTGCTGTCACAGATAACGTTTAAGAGCCTGTTTGAAACATTGAAAAATGCTGACATACAACTGCTTTTTGTAGGATTTGTGCTATATGCAATAACCTATCTTTTCAGAACATTAAGGTTTAAGGCATTGCTGAATGACAGAATTAATGCGAACAAACTATTCAAGATTGTGTCAATGCATGCACTATTGAATAATCTGATACCAGCAAGGCTTGGTGAGCTCAGTTTTGTGTATTTTACAAAAAGAATAGGCAATGTCAAAAGTGCTCAATCAATCTCAGCACTCATCATAGGCAGGGTGATGGATTTTACTGTGTCATTGATAATTTTTTCAATAGCACTATTGAATATTGGAGAAATACCAAGCATAATGTCCAGTATTCTGAAAATAATGTCAATATTTCTGCTGTTAATGATTATGATATTATTTATTTTGATATTTACAAGATACAATATATACAAGATTGTTTTAAGGCTTTGTGAACTGCTGAAAATAGGACATTACAGGATAATAGGGTTTTTTTTGATAAAAATAAAAGAGGTTATTGAAGAAATAAAAAATATCAAATCAAGGAAAAAGATAGTGCAGGTCATCATCTATTCTATATTGATATGGGCCAGTTTCTTGACTTCATTTTATTTTATGATATTGAGCCTTAATATACAAATAAATATATGGATAATAATGATAGCATTCATATTCCTTATGTGGGCAAGCATCCTGCCGATCCACTCTTTTGGCGGATTTGGGACATCTGAAGGTGCTTGGGCAATAGCGATGATTGCCCTTGGAATTGGAAAAGAACAAGCAATAATATCTGGATTTTCTGTACATATAATCATGTATATATTTGTGCTAATACTCTGTGTTTTTGCAATCCCTATCTTAAGGAAGATCAGATAATGGTATAATAGAGTATTCCTCTAGGGTAATATTTAAATAAGTTGAAATAACTGATTACAATGGGGGGAAATATTTGAGGGTTATAAAATGAAATGTGCTGTATGCGGGCAACCAATGCAAGGCAAGTTTTGCAAGAGATGCAGTTTTTCCTATGATAATTTTAAAGATGAATATATTAAAAATGATTTCAGGGATTATAACCTGTTTAATCTTATTATGAAAAACATAAAAGGGAAAAGTGTGCTGGATATTGGTTGTGGAGGAGGATACCTGATAAGGCTATTGAATAAAAGGGGGATGAAAACATTTGGACTGGAAATTGACAAAGATTCTGCAGATCATGCCAGAGCAATCAATCCTGATTCAGAAATATATAATGAATCAGCTGAGAATATAGGTAAGTTATTGAAAGAAAATGTTGATTCTGCTGTAATGATTGATGTACTAGAACATATTGAAGATGATTATAAGGTTGTTTCAGATTTGGGAAATATAATCAATGAGAAAGGCCAATTGATCATAGTTGTTCCATGCTTCAGGTTCTTATACGGCAAAAGAGATATTTTGGCTGGGCACAAAAGAAGATATACATCCAAGATGCTTAGGAAAATATTATTGAAAAATGGTTTTAATATAAAAAGAATGAGATATTGGAATATGATGGGATTTTTCCCTTATCTGATCAGTGAGAAGATAATGAAGAGGTCATTGAAAGCAGGATTTCGAAGTGATAAAACAAGTTTTTTGAATAATATGCTGAATATCTGGTTTAAAAATGTTGAAAATAATATTAATTTTGGATTTGGATTAAGTATCTTATGTGTTGCTGAGAAAAAGCAGGATTGAATTCCAGATGCTTGTGGAAAATTCCTGACAATTTATTTAAAATGGATGCAAAAAATAAAAAGGTGATATTTTTTGGGATTTTAGTAATCCTTATCCCATCAATCTTTTATTTAAATTTCTTATTAAGTGACAATATTCCTGTCAGGGACATGCTGACATATGGTTTTGCAAGATCAGAGGTGCTCAGGCATTCTTTTGAGGAATATAATGATTATAATCCATTATGGAACCCATATTTCATGAGCGGAACTCCATATTATGCACAGGCAATCTCTTTTGGATTTGACCAGCCTATCGGATATCTGCTGATTTTTTTTAATACTGTCACAGCATTAAAGCTGAATTTTGTGATTGACATAATATTGGCAGGACTATTCATGTATCTTTTCATGATTTCTATCAAACTAAAACCAGAGTATGCATTCATCTCTGCATTTGTCTATATGTTCAACGGATATGCAATAAAATATTTTTACAATACTAATCTGATGACACTCAATGCTTATGCATTTGTTCCACTTGCAATGCTGTTTGCTGTAATGACATTGAAATCAAGGAAATGGCTGCTATTGTCAATTATTACTGGCTTGATTTTTGCAATCCAAATAAGAGTAGGGCCTGACCTAAAGGTCTTTCTTTTCACATTCTTGATATTTTTAATATATAATGCGATGATTCTTACTTTGAATCTCAAGAACAAATGGAAAATGATCACAATTAATGTTATTATAGTGGGATTGATAATAGGTGGGTTGTCTGCACAAAAGATCTTACCTGAGAAGGAGTATCTTGAGATGAGCTCAAGAGTAGATCTGAAATATGAGGAATCATCTGGAAGGAAGGTTCCTGTCTCTGAGTTTTTTTCAAGATTGATTGAGCCTGTAAGAGTGCCTAAAGTACATGAATTCAAGACTTCTGAACATATAGGAATATTTGCAGCACTGCTTGCGCTGCTGGCAATTGTGTTTAAGTTCAGGAACAAGATTACAATCTTTTTTCTGATAGTTTTAATCATGTCATTATTATTGGCATCTGGATCATTCCTGTTCTATTTATTATGGAAGTATATCCCTCCATTTGACAGTTTCAGGTATTTGGAAAGGATATTGTCGATGTTTGCATTTGGTGCCTCTGCACTTGCAGGGATAGGTGCATTTGTATTATTTGAGAGAATATTGAAAAAAGTCAATAGAAATAAGAAAGTTGGATTGTATATATTTGTTTTTATGCTGATATTCCTTGATCTAGCTGTATTTGGTTATTCACCATTCAACAAAATCAACCTTGATGTCTATGATGCAATTGAAAGCAATGATGCTATCAATGAGATTGCTTCAAAAGAAGGAATCTATAGGATGAATTTCTGGGAGACAACGGGAATAGACTGGGACACCCAGTTCTATACTGTCCCATTAGGGATTGAGGGAATCTATGGATATGAGACAGCATGGTATATTCCTTATTTTAACTATTATCTAGGATATGCAAATGAAAATCCTTCTAAATTATGGGGGATCCTGAATTTAAAGTATATTACATCAATGACAGAACTGAATATAAGTGGGTTTGAATTGGTGAAAAAGGCTTCTGATTGTGATGAATGTAAAAGTGATGAACCTAATATCAATAAAGGATGGGGACCTTATGTTTATGAGAACAAGGAAGTGGTTCCAAGGGCTTTTTTGACAGAGCATGCAATCCTTTTATTTGGTGATAAAGAAAATATTGATAAAATCATGCCAAGATTATTGGTTGGAGAAGAGTTTAATCCAAGAAAAACAGTATTAATCACTAAAGAGAGTGATAATAAAAAATTAATTGAGAATGATCTGAAAAAAATATCTGGTATGATAATTGCAAAGAGCACTCTTGAGGAAAGTGAGATCAATATATTGAGAGAGTTTCATGACAAAGGAGGAATAGTTGTACCTGATATATTCAATGATGAAAACCAGATAACAAATGAAGGCATAAAGAAAATATTTGAGACAGATCTAGATCCTGTTGCTATTGAAGATAGCGATGTGATAACTCATGACTTTGATCATAAAGAGATCAGATTAAATGATGGTGAAGGGAAGTTTTTGGTTTTGAGTGAGAAATATTCAATATTTCCTGGGTGGAAGGCAACAGTAAATGGCAAAGAGAAAGAGCTATTGAATGCAGACAGCATGATAACTGCTATTTTCATTGATGAACCTGGAGATGCAATATTCAGTTATATGCCTCAATCATATAAAACAGGGAGATTGATCACTATAATTACAATAATTTTAATAATTGGAGTTTTAGTTTACCTATTATTTGTTAAAAAAGAGAAAAAAGAATAAAAAAGAAAAGACATAAAAGTAAAAAAAATATTAAAGAGTAACGAATTCAATTGATTCTAAGATTGAGTGAATTCGGGATTAGATAACATTCATTTGAAACCAAAAAATGAATATTAAAAAAGAAAAAAAGTTAAAAAAAATAAAAAATGGAAGAATTTAAGATTAATATTGAGAAAATCTATCTTGTAGTATTTGTTCTAGTGATGATGTGGGTAGGGTTTGCACTCTATGACAATAGCCTCAGGCATGACTATCCTCATGGAGACTTTGCATCAGACGCATTCCAACATCTGCCAAAGACAGACTGGGTCAAAGAAGAGGGAAGCTATAAGTTCAATCCATTCTATGGCTCAACTGGATATCATGATGTAGTAGGTTTCTATCCTCCAGGACTATATTATATAAGTGCTGCATTTTCAATTGCTTCAGGATTAGAAGTGTATGATGTGATATTCTTTGTAACAATCATAATCACTATTATCAGCTGCCTGTTCATTTATGTGATCATTAGGGAATATAACACGAATGTGGCCCTGCTCTCCCTTCCATTGATGCTGTTAGTGTTCATTGATCCATTCTTTATTGGAATAAGGTTTGGGTCAAGGCCATTTTTCATAACAAACCTTTTTGTCATAGGAGTATTATGGTTTTTCTCAAGAATAGAACTGAAAAAGAGCTGGATATTTTTTGGAATTTTCTGGGGAGTCACAATGATTGCACATGGAATAGAATATTTCTATATTGTTGGGATAGTCGGCGCATTTGTTGCCATTAAGTTCATCTATCACAGACTGAAACTAAAGGATATAAAAAATATAATTATTGGAGGAGCAGTTGGTGTAGTCTTGCCAATCTATTATTCAATAATATTTGTTCTTCTTTATGTAGTTGGTGATATTCAACAAGGATCAAATGGAGGGACAGGGTTTTTTCCAAATGGATTCCTAAGGTTTGTGGGAGTTGGAAATCCAATATACAATAATGTCACATATTCCACAATCTTTCAGCAGTTTAAATTGATCTCAATAATTGTGATAATTGGGATGGTGGTCTCTGGAATTATATTGGTGAAGAAGCTGATTGACAAGAAAGGAATTGATTATGCATTATTATTTGGATTCTTCGGATTTATGATGGGAAGTTTTAATTTCATAGGATTCAGGAAAGCATTCCAATCAAGATTCTTTTTTCCAATATTTTTAGCAGTGTTTTTTGGGATTGCTGTTTATTATCTTATTATATTGGTCAAGAGCCTTGCAAAAATCAAATGGAAAACAATGTATAGTGTGATTATAAGTTTAGTGCTGTTGCTTAGCATCATATATGCCTATTATGACAAACCTAGCCAGTTCAGCGCAATTGACCCATATCATTGGGAAGCAATAACATGGATATCAGACAATACTCCAATTGATTCTAAAGTTTACTTTTTTTATGGAGATATCTATGACCAGGATGCAATATTGAGGAACAGCCACAGATTCCACTTCTTTATCAATTGGCAGGATCAAGAATATCAAAGAGCAGTACAGAATGGAACAGTCCTTCCCTATTATAACACTGAGAGGCCAGGGGATAGTCTTCCAGGATATCCTTACAGGAAAGGATTGTTTGAGTTCGGCAGGCATGAATGGGAATATAATGAAGAATTTGGTGACATGTCACTTAAGTTCTCTTCAATGGATATCTGCAGTTTTGATTATTATGTTTTTGACATCCATCCAGATGCAAGCAGGACTCCTGCATTTATACAATATAATAATCTTGTAAGAGCTGTGTTCTTGACAAATGGGATGAGTGAAGTGTTTAACAACCAAGTAGTCAGTATTGTAAAAAATAATAAGATTGATGATTGCTCGAATATGGCAAAATTTATGGAAATGATTCAAGCACAGCAAGTGGCAGCTGAAGGTGGAGAGGTCACAGCAACTGAAGGTGAAGGAACAATTATAGGTGAGGGAGAGGAAAATACATAGGTAATATAAATGGATGAGAAACTGATGAATAAGATAAGGAATGAAGGAATTTATGTTCTGATCCTGTTAGTAATTAGTCTGGTATTGTTTAAGATTGTGTTCTTTAAGGAAAGCATTTTTGTCATATTAAGAACAGTTGTTTCATTATATTGGCTTTTTATTATTCCTGGAATAGCAATGATGTATTATTGGCATGATAAGTTAGGTTTTTTTGAACGATTTGTTGTTGGGACTGCATTAAGTTTAGGATTATTTATAATATTTAGTTATAATATTTCTATAATGGGATTGCATATTAAATGGCATGTTTTGGTTTATCCTATTTTGGTTTTGTTGGGAAGTTGGTGGGTTTTGAGATTTGTTGGGAAGAATTAGTTTGCAGCAGTATCCCACATAACATCAAAGTATTGACTGAATGAATCAGTCACTTCTTTTCCAGTAATCCTTATGATTAAAGGGTCTTTTGTCAGGATGATTATACAGGATCTGTTTTTGTAAGTCATGATCTCTGCAGGAGTTGATTGCTGAAGGAATCTGATATTGTAAAATTTTGATTTTTGGAAAAATTCAATTCGCTCTTTTCTTTGTTTTAATTCTTTGTTGAAAATAATGTTGGTTATTATTCCTTTTTTCTCTCTCAATCTTGAGTATTTGACAAAGAACATATCAGCCTGCTTGTCGCTTTCTCCTTTGCTGGCACCAAATACATTGCAAATGTCCCCTTTATTGCATTCATCTATAAGATCCTGAAAGATAGTCTTCATACCATTCCAACCTTGGAAAACTTCAACATTAATCTTTTCTTTGGATTCATTGAATTTTAAAAGTAATGAAGGAAGTAATTGATTAATGAATTCTTTTTCTTTTTCAATTTCATTTTCTTTCTCATTCAGGAAATTAAGGATATGGTTTGGGTTTGCAGGGCTAAAATGTGAAATGCCATTTTTCTCAACTTTTGAGATAATCCCTTTTTCTATCAATCTATTTGTAACATCATAGATGTTTGATGGAGAGATACCTGAAGTCTTTGCAAGCAGAGTCTTTGTGCATTCACCTAATTCAAGAAGTGCTTCATATACCTTGATTTCACCTTCAGTAAGGCCAATCCTTCTAAGATTTTGGAACTGCATATTAGCTTTCTTTATGATTTTATATATAAATCTTACTAAAGTAGTCCTGTAGGAGGACACTCTTATTTAAGTTCTTGTTGGTCATCACTAATTAGTAAGCAACGACAAAACCAACCAAAGAGTTGGTTTGCAGAGGTGGAGAGAATGGATGACTTGATAAGAGCATTAAATGAGATAGATATGTTAAGAAATTCTGGTATAAGGATGGTTATTGACCCTGATCCGGTTCAATTAATTGGTTCCTTTTTCTATCATGACGTAAATGGATTCTTTATAGATGATAGATTAAAAGGAGTTCCTAATGAACAATGTGGAACTGTATTTAATTACCTATCAAATTTTATATCAGAAATTATGAAAAGACCTGAATATGAAGGACCAATTTTTCCTAAAGAGATTATGGAAGAAATCAAAGAAGTTGACCAAGTACTTGAAGGAAGATTGAAAGATGGAATCCCTATTAGAGTTGAGTTAAATGAAGGTAGAGTCTTGATTCGATATAATAGATTTTAAAAGTAAGGTTGAAGTTAGATGATTTATGAATGATAAACGGTAAGATGGTAAAAATGACAGAACATGAAAATAAGATGACAAAAGAATATATTATTTATTGGAAAAATGGTTTTGATCTCTTTGATCCTGATGATTATGGAGCAACAGTATATTGTGAAATAAAGAGAGATGGAAGAGTTATAGGGGAAAGACGTCAATCTCATTGGCATCAGTATTTTGAAGATGATGCTAAATTTGATAAATTAGCAGAGATTGTGGCAAGAGATTTCCCAATTGGAGAAGGTGATAGCGTTGCAACAATTGAACTTCGTAAGGGAGCTATGGAAAGTCCAAATGATAAAAGATATAACCCTGATTATGGATATCATGCTTATTCCAACGCAGGTTTGGAAAAATTTAGAACGCTTTTAATGAATCAGTAATAATTTTATTATTATTTATCAATTTTTAAATTTTTAGAACTCCAAATTTATTGAATATCACACCTATTTAATCTGACTTTTTAAGTAGTAATTTATTGGCTACAAATCCAGATAAAATTAGCAAGATAAAAGTAAGCACGGCAGCCACTTTTATTGAGTTCAAAGGGAATGCCAAATAATATGTTATTGTTGAGAACAATCCTATTCCTATGAAGAAAGGCAGGAAAAGCTTTTCGTCTTTTTCTAGGTCTGTGTTTTTTAGGATGATATAGAATGGGAGGATGAAGAAAAGGAAGATGATGATTATTGTGAGCAATCCTGTTAATCCAAATGTGACTAATGAAAATACTGCAATAATTAGTGCTAATCCTATGTTAAATGTCGTGTTGTCAATTTTCAATTCTATACACCCTGATGTTTTCTTTATTGTAGATTGGCTGTGAATTATTGAAGTTCTGTTGTTCATTTGAGACTAATTGATCAAATGTGTTCCGATCACCCATAAGAACAAGATCACTGTAATCATATATAACATGAGTATTTGGAATCCCTTGCTCTAATTCCTCAATATTGATTCCATTAAAATGTCTCTGAGATATGTACTGCATCCAGCGCTGCTTTGCCAATGAAGATGTGCCAAGATCAAGGATTACATCATCTTTATCTGTGTTGGCTGTCAACCATTGAGAAACTTCAAATTGAAATGGATTAAGTCTTGATAGAGGTGATTCATAAAAAGTGTTAAGCATGCTTATTGAAGGGATTATATTATAGATTATAGCAAGAATGATGAAGGCTGTGATTAGACCATATTTTACAATTTGTCTTTTTTGTTTTGCTAATGGAATAAATGAGATTATTGCTAAAATCCCTATTGCTGCTAGCGGTGCAAAAACCATGTTAGAAGCTGCCAAAGAACGATGTACAAAAGGGCCTTTGCCAATAACATCTGCATGAATCACTATGTATAATGAGATGAGCCAGCCAAGCATGAAAATATCTTGGGTTTTTCTTCTTAATACAAGGAAGATAATTCCTATCAATATCAAAGGTATGATCCAAATGCCATTCATATCAGCAAATGAGAAATAAATCTCTGGAACACCTCCAAGATTATCTGGTTTTTTAAACCATGAGAATAACCTGCTTATATCACCACTAGTCCCTTCTATACTTGGAGATCCTTGGAAGCTCTTTATGACATTACCAGTCTGATAAGGGAATATTGCAATTATGATTAAGAAAGTTATTATTGGCAGAATCAATGTTTTTAAGTTGATAATGAAAATCTTTTTTTCTTTTAATGCCAATAAAAGATAGATTATTGCCAATGCTGCAATTGAATGGAAAAATCCCATTGGATGGAGCAAGAGGTTTATGGCAAGCAGGATTGCTAGAAGATACATGTAAATGGTCTTTTCTTCCTTTTTTTTGTAATTTATGAAATACATATAGAATAGGTAAATAATGATTGGAGTGAAGAAATAAGAAATTCTTTCTGGCCATTGGCCGAAAAGGTAGACAAGAACATTTCTACCTGCAAATGCAACTAAAACAGAAGATAGGAATGCATGCCAGAACCCATACCATCTGTTTATTATGAAATAATTGATCAATACTACCAATGAGCAGAGGATTGCTATAAATATGTAGAATGAAAGAAAACGACTGTTTGTGAATATCTGAATGAGGGCAAGGTTTAGGTGGTATGGAGGATGATACCAAAGAGTGTTCTCTTTGTAAGTATTGTCTAATCCATATCTGTAATAGATGTATTTTGGCAGATCTGTTATTGGCTGATCATAAGATGAAGTGTAATCTGCAACTGTAAAATGAGATGATGCATCAACCTGGCCAAAAGGGATTTCATTTGTTCTTATAGGCTGGGTCCAGGTGAATATAGTGAAAAGATAAAGGATTGTTATTAATAAGATATGGATATGTTTGGATTTCATTATAATGAGTAAAAAGGTTAAATTATTTAAATATGACTAAAAAACTAGTAATATGGTAAGTAAATATATGATGGTAAGTAAATATATAGGTATTTTTGTGATATTGGGAATAGGAATCCTATTAGCCAGTTCATATTATATATTTTTAGAGCATGACAAATATTTTCCCTCAATTTCTGACATTAATAAAAATCCGTCAAAATATGAGAATATGAAAGTAGAGATATGGGGGTATTTAGAAGAGATAAATGAAACAGAATATTATGTCTCATATAATTCTGAAAAAATAAAAATATTTGGAAATCAGAGAAAGAATGATGATTCTGTAAGACAGGTGATGATAAGAGGAACTGTTGAGAATGGAGCAGTGATTGAAGAAGAGTTCCTAATGTTTGAGAAGGACAGCCTAATGTATGGACTATCTATAATCGGATTGATTGGATTCTTGATCATATTCTTTTATGAGTGGAAAGTTAAACTAAAAAGATTTAAGATTCCAATATTTTTTAACAAGGGGAAAAATGCCTGACTGGATATCACATCTATTGCTAGGATTGATAATTGCAAAATTATTCAGAGTAAAGAAGAAAAGCCTGGTCTTGTTAGGAGCGATCCTTCCAGATATTATTTTCCAGATATATCATCTAAGCCTATTTTTTAAAATTCCAGAGAACACAGAATGGTTATTAGTAGGATTCCATCAGCCATTTTCACTAATCATAATATCATTGTTAATCCCATTCTTTTTCAAATACAATTATTTTAAATCATTTTCATTGATTACAATAGGATGGATAGGGCATGTCATCATAGACATACTAAATGTAGCTTCATTCAACCATGCAATGATATTACTGCCATTCAGCTGGACTGTTGTCTCATTCGGCAGTTTTTATATTGCAGAATATTTATTCTATATACTGCTTTTAGGGAATATTTATTTATTATTGATAATAATTGATTATTTCAGGTATAAGAAAGTGATGTTCTAATATTTTTTGTTGAAATCTAACTTTTGATTATTAGAAACATTTATAATTAATATATTGTTCTTTATACCTATGGGGGATTTTAGAATTTTAATAATAAAATGTGGAGCATCAGGTGATGTAGTCAGGACTACATTTATACTTCCTGGACTAAAGGAAAAATATAAGGATTGTGAGATTACATGGGTGACTTCAAAATTTAATCTTGACTTGATAAAAAATATTGATCTTATTGATGAGAAAATCGCATTTAATAGGGATACTAAATACAAGCTAACAAATGAGTATGATATGGTTGTTTCTTTAGATGATGAAAAAGCAATGTGTGAATTGGCAAGTTCTGTAAAAAGCAAGAAAATAACTGGAGCATACCTTGATCCTGATGGTGAAAGGAAATATACAGATGATTCTGAACAATGGTTTGGGATGGGATTGTTAAGACCTGATGAGAAAGGTGGAAAAGAGAAAGCAGACCAACTCAAAGCAGAGAACAAAAAATCATATCAGAAGCATATTGCAGAAATACTTGATATTGGATTGAATAAACCTTTAGTGAAGTATTCAGACAGTGAGAGAGAGTTTGCAAAGAGTTTTTCAGAGAAAAATGGAATTAATGAAGATAATCTGATAATTGGACTGAATACTGGTGCAGGAGGAAGATGGAAATATAAAAGGATAAGTGAAGAGAAGACAGCTGAGCTTGCTGATAGATTGATTTCAGAATTAGGTGCTAAAGTGATATTATTTGGAGGGCCTGATGAGGTTGAAAGGAACAGCATGATAATGGATTTGGTCAATGAGAAAATAATTGATGCAGGATGTGAAAATTTACTGCTTGAGTTTGCTGCACTCATTAACTTATGTGATGCTGTTGTGGCCAGCGATACACTTGGAATGCATTTAGGAATTGCTCAGGATAAGAAAGTTGTGAGCTTTTTTGGGCCGACTCCTGCTGCTGAGATTGAGATGTATGGAAATGGGATAAAAATTATTCCGAATAAAGACTGCTTGGTTTGCTATCTGATGGATTGTGATGAAAAAATTAAATGCATGGAATTGATAACAGTTGATATATTGTTTGATGCTGTGAAAAAGATATTGGAGAGATAGTATGAAATTTATAAAAATTAATATGTTTAATCTTCAATTTTTTATTTGGGGGAAGAAATGAAAGCATTTGTAATAGTACCAACATACAATGAATCAGAGAATATTCAGAATCTTCTTAATGAATTGATTCAACTAGACATAGAGATTGTTGTAGTTGATGATAATAGCCCTGATGGCACGTCTGGTCTTGTTCAAAAGATGCAGAAGAAAAGCAAAAAGATACATCTGATCACAAGGACAACAGAAAGAGGAAGAGGGACTGCAGGAATAGCTGGATTCAAATATGCTTTATCAAAGGGAGCTGATGTTGTGGGTGAGATGGATGCTGACTATTCACATAATCCAAAATATATCCCAGACCTGCTTGAAAAGATAAAAGAATGCGATATCGTATTAGGGTCTAGACTAGTAAAGGGAGGTAAGGATATCGGAAGGCCATTATTGAGAAGGATTATTACAATATTAGCAAATCTTTATATACAGATAATACTAGGGATAAAAGCAAGAGATTGCAACTCAGGCTATAGGTTTTTCAAAAGAGAAGTGCTTGAATCAATTGAATTGGACAAAATGGTTTCTCAGGGGCCATCAATTGTGCAAGAGATGCTTTACAAGACACATCTTAAAGGATTTAAGATCTGTGAAGTCCCTATACATTTTGTAGAAAGGGAACTAGGAAAATCAAAACTAGGGTTCAAACAATTATACAAAGGATATATAATGGTATTAAAGCTCAAATGGTGGAGAATCATAGGAAGGATATGAATATGGCAGATAAAGAAGATAATGGAAAATGGAAAGTGCTTGAATCTGAATATTTAGTCCAGAACAAATGGGTGAATGTGAAAAGAGAGAAGATTAGATTACCCAATAACAAAATAATTGAAGATTATTATATAATTGAAAGACCAGATTCTGTGATTGTTTTTTGCTTGACCAAACAAAACAAGATATTGATATTAAAACAATACAAGCATGGAGCGCAAGAAGAGATACACGAGATTCCAGCAGGCATGATCGATGATGGAGAGACTCCTGAAGAAGCAGCAAAGAGAGAAGTGCTTGAAGAAACAGGATATAAATATGAAAAGATTGAAAAGATTGGCACAATATTTCTTGACCCAACTGCAACAAGAAGTGTGTGCCATATATTTTTTGCAACTGGAGCTGAGAAAGTCAGTGAACAAAAGCTTGATCAGACTGAAGATATTACAGTCATGGAAATGACAAAAGAAGAGGTTCTTGAAAACCTGAAGAATTCAACTCTCAATTCAGGTATTGTTCCTGGAGCAATATTTTTAGGCCTTGAGAAGATGAAGGATATGGAAGATGAGTCTGCTAAATAGAACAGTAGGAATAATTGGAAATATGATGTTTATTTTCAAGAAAAGAAAGATTAAGGAAGGTTTTGATCCTGAGAAAATACTGCTGATCAGGTCTGCAAGCATTGGAGATGTGATGATGACAACTCCTGCAATCAAAGCATTAGCTGAGAAATATCCAAAATCTAAAATTGATTATCTAGTTGGGAATTATTCAAGAAAAGTGTTAGAAGGAAATAATCATATTGATGAAATCATTGGATTTGATGAGGAAATCATCAGAAAACCAAAAATTGGTGGGATCATAAAACTGATCAAAGAGCTGAGGGGGAAAAAATATGATTTATGCATTGTTTTTGACAAATCATGGTTATGGGGATTATTTGCTTACTTCTGCAGGGTGAAATACAGGATTGGCTTTGACAGAAAAGGAGAGGGATTTGCACATAATCTTAGTGTAAAATTCAAAGGAGAGGAGTATGAGCTTGATTATAACAATTCATTATTAGGATTGCTTAAGATTGGAAATATAAGCAAACAGATGGAGATATCTATCTCTCCTGAAGAAAATAATGAAGCAGATGAAATTGTAAGAAAAGCAAAAACAAAGAGAACATTAATTGGGATTGCTCCAGGGGGGGCAAAGAATCCAGGGCAAGAGATGGACTCAAAAAGGCTGCCAAAACCAAAATATGCCAAGATCTGCAATAAATTGATTGAGAAAAACAATATAATATTTTTTGGATCAAAAGAAGACTCTGATATAATAAATGATATCATGAAGCTTATGAAGAAAAAACCAACAGACTTAAGCGGAAAATTAAGCCTGAAAGTTAGCGCAGCAGTCATTGGAAAATGTGATCTGTTCATATCCCATGATACAGGATTGATGCATATTGCTGCTGCTATGAAAATCCCTCAGATAGCCATATTCGGGCCGACTCCTCCAAAAAGGTTTTCGCCAGAAAAGGCAAAGGTGGTCGCAGCAGGGCAGAAAAAAAGGCTTTGCTATGACATGTATGGCAGGTACAATAAGGACTGTTCCTGTATACAAGAGATAAATGTTGAAGATGTAATTGGTGAGGCTGAGAGGATTCTTGGGAAGTAATTAAAATGTCACATTCAAAAAGGATTGCTGGAAATGCAGTGATATTGTTCACATCAAACATAATGAGGCATATATTATCATTTGTTCTTGTTGTATTGATTGCCAGGTATCTTGGGGATGAAGGTTTAGGCCAATACAGCTTTGCTTTTGCCTTTGTAAGCCTGTTTATAGTTTTCATTGACCTTGGCTTAGAGACATTCATGATAAGAGAGGTTGCAAGGGATGAAAGCAAAGTAAGAAAATATACAAACAATATCTTAACAATAAGACTTTTTGCAGGAGTTATTGTTGTACTAGCTGCTACAATCATAGCAAAGCTGTCAAATCTTTCAAACCAAATGGTCTTCCTGATTTTTTTAGGAAGTATTTCCTTATTCCTGATACAGATATTGTATGTGTTTTGTGTTGCTTTTATTTCTCTTCAAAAGACTGCATTTGATGCATTGTTTAAATTAGTTGAAAGGATAGCAGTATTCTTAATTGTGATATGGGTATTGTTTAGTGGTTATGGAATCTTAGGTCTGTTTTTTGGAATAATGGCAGGAAGTTTTATCTCAGTAATTTTTTCATTTATTATCACATCAATCAAGCTTGGACTGATCAAATTCCAATATGAAAAGGAATTCTGGATATATCTGCTAAAGAAATCTTTTCCATTTCTTGCAACAAACATATTTCTAGTCATCTATTTCAGAATAGACACTGTAATGCTTGGATTTATCACAGATTATGCAGTTGTAGGCTGGTATAATGCAGCATACAAACTTATTGATGGGCTTTCATTTATACCAATAGTCGGATTATTGGCAGTATATCCAGCAATGTCAAAATTCTTCAAGGAAAACAAGGAATACCTGAAAATCACTTTTGAAAGGACATTCAAGTATATGATGATGCTAGCAATACCAATATCTATTGGAACAACATTCTTGGCAGCAAGGCTTATTGAATTCGTGTATAAAATTGAGTTTGCACAATCAAGCCTTGCATTGCAGATATTGATCTGGGCAGAATTATTTGTATTCTTAAATTATGTAATAGGATACCTGTTGAATTCCATCAATAAACAAAAATTATTTGCAATTGTTTCAGGAATAGCTGTAGTAATAAATATAATGCTTAATTTCTTGCTTATTCCTACACTCAGTCTATATGGGGCAGCAATAGCAACAGTGATAACCCAATTGATCAATTTCTTCATGCTCTATTATTTTGCATCAAAACATGGATTTAAACTAAATTTGTTTAAAATGAGCTATAAGATGATAATTGCAGGAATAATAATGGCAGTATTGATTTATTATATAATCAATTTACACATACTGATTATTATACCTATTGCTGGAGCAGTATATTTCATTATTTTGTTAATAACAAAATCAATTGGGAAAGAAGAATTTGATGTTGTTAAGCAGTTTTTTCACAAAAGTCCTTAAGGATTTTTAATCCATCACTCAAAGAAGTTTTTGGAGTGAAATTGCAGATCTCTTTCATCTCTTTTGAAGAGCCAATGAATGAGATTGGCTCAGCTGTTGTTCCTTGAGTGATTATATCTGGATTATTTATTCCAAAAGTTTTTGCTGCCTCAAGAATGAGTTCTTTTATTGTCAAAGGATTTCCAATGCAAAAATCAATCACTTTGTTACTGGTTCTTTCACTTTCAATTATTTTCAATATGCCTTCAATAGCATCATCAATAAACATTGCATCAATAAGGTTAGTGCCATCCCCCCTTATAGTGAATTCATGATTTTTTTCAATTCCAAATGATCTTACCAATTGAGAATATATCTTTCTCTCAGGCTCATGAGGGCCATAAGCTCCGAAAAACCTTAAAATCACATAATTTGAGAAATCATGCCTCTCTTTATGAAAAAAATTAATATATTGTTCAGCTGCCAGTTTTGAGATTGCATAAGGCAGTTTCGGATCCAAAGGTTTTCCTTTTGCAGGACCCTTGATGCCATCATAAACTGCTCCAGATGAGAAGAATATGAGTTTTTTCCCTTTGAAATAAGTGAGGAAGTTAATTAAAGCTGTGACATTAAGGTCAAAATCAAGTTTTGGATCCTGCACAGAGATTGTTGGATTAGCATTTGCAGCCAGATACAAGCAGACATCAAAATCATTGTTTGAAGAGAAGAATGTCTTGATCTGTTCTTTTTCTAAAAGGTCACACTTTACCGGAGTTGTGTTGCTCAGAGAATTTTCTTTGATGAAATCAGGAAAATCTGAAGAAGAATTGTAAAATGCAAATATTTTCCAATCTTTTGGAGCCTTAAGTAGGAAGTTTTTTCCAATAAAACCGGAGGCGCCTGTAATTAAAACTTTCATTTTTTCCTCCTAGGAAAAAATGGAGGTGTCAAAAACCACCATGCTAAATCATAATGGCATGTTTCACATGCCACATTATTATTAATTGGTTTTTGAGCATGATCAGAATTCCACTTATTAATTTGTGGTTTATGTAGTAAACCACCTTTTTTGAAAATAGTGGAATTCTGACATTTAAAAATCTTGATTTTTATAACTTTCATCTCATTCACCTAATAATCAATCTAATTTATCAGCATTCTCCTTAAACCATTCAAGCGAGAGTTTTATACCCTCATCAATATCAATTTTTGGAGTATAACCCAGAATTTTATTTGCTTTATCAACAACAGGAATCCTATTTTTTACATCAGGATAATCAATCTCTTTAAATACAATTTTTGAACTTGAATTTGAATGATTAATAATCTTTTCTGCAAGCTCTTTTGTTGAAACTGAAGCAGATGGATTTCCAATATTAAAAATATGGCCAATAGCCTCTTTTCTTTCAATCATGGCAAAAATCCCTTCAATAAAATCTGATACATAACACCAAGCTCTAATTGCAGAGCCATCACCATGGATAGTTAAGTCATCTCCTTTAACAGAATTTATTAAGAAATTTCTGATAGCTCCTCCACCAACCTGCCTGGGGCCATAAACATTGAAAGGTCTAACTGAACAGACTGGAATGTTGAATTCCTTATGGTATGAAAAACTTAAAAGCTCAGATGAAAGCTTTGAGATTGCATAACTCCACCTAGGCTCTGTAATAGGCCCCTGGACTGTATTAGAATTTTCATCAACATTCTCTGCATCAGGACCATAAACTTCACTTGTAGAGAAATCTATTAGGATATCAATATCCTTATCTTTGACAGCTTCAAGAAGATTGTATGTTCCGAACAAATTTACAGAAAATGTCTTAGCAGGGTGGTCAACAACATTCTTGACACCTGCAATAGCTGCCATATGCAAGAAGACTGTTGCAGAAGAACTGTCAACTGCATCTTTTAATTCCTTTGTGTTTAGGACATTACCCATGATAAAATTAAGGTTTTCATGATCTTTGAAAGAACAAAGTTTTAATGCATTTCTTTCACAATTATCAAAGATTGTAATCTTATTATTATCTATTAGTTTCTCAATAATATGGGAAGCTATGAATCCTGCCCCACCTGTAATGAAAATATTCTTGTTTTCTATCATTTTATATCCTGATTATCCAGATATTATTCAGTAAATTATCCAAATATTACCCTTATAAAATTTATTGGCTGAGTATTCAATATTATCCAATCAAATCCTTAATATCCTTATATTTAACCTTGCCTTGCTCAACCCTTTTTTTAGTCAACTCATTTGAACTAATTATTGCATTTAGAAAATCTGAGCTGATGTCCTTTTTCAGGATCTCAATATTTGGCAAGAGGCAATGGCCTCCAATTATCCCAGGGAACATCAATGGCCTAGGCACCTTATGCTCAATGTCCATTGTCTGTGTAGCAGAAAATCTAGTAACAGCATACTTGAAATCAGCACCAAATTCCTGGCAAATCCTATCCATCTCCTGATGGAATGCAATGTTAATCGCATAATAGGTTGTCTCAAACAATTTTCCAAGCTCAGAGTCAACAGATGAGCCAAAAACCTCAGTCTTAAGGCCAAGTGACTCAAAATGCTCTTTAGCCATCTCTCCTGCCTCAGGAGTCACAGGACCTATGAATTTAACAAATTTCTTCAATCCTTCAAGAAGTTTTGGATGCCTTCCCCTTACTGGACTGTGGACCAGATGAATATTAGTCTTTTTAAAAATTGATCTTGTAGTGCCAGGCCTGACAGTTGAGTTAATTATTACAAGCTTTGGCTTATATTCATTGATATAATTTATCACAATATCATTGAAATTATCAAAAAAAGGAATACAAATATGCATTATATCAATTGGCTCATCTATGTGTACTGGTTCAATATCTTTCTTAAAAACCTTGTATTTACCTGATTCATCCAAAAGTTCAATCAGAGCAGATCCAATCTCCCCTGTTCCGATAATAATCACATTTTTCATTTTTTTATTTTTTTATTTTTTTATTTTTATTTTTATTTTTTCTTATTTATAATTTGATAACACTTTTTGTCCTTGATGATTCCAATATCTTTAGGGCAAGTTCAAGGGCTAATAAACCCTGGTCACCAGTCACTTTTGGATCCTTATTTTCCTTAATACAATCAATAAAAGACTCAAGCTCAAGTCTCAAAGGCTCTTGCTTCTGGATGTTGAGCTTCATCATATCTCCTGCTGTGACTGACAAAATTGAACTGGAATAATCATAATCTTCACTGGCACTATTCTTATAAAAATAAAGCTCTTGAGTAAGATAATTGAGCTTGAACATTCCTTTTTCACCTGTAATTGACAATTCCCTTATGACAACAGGAGTGAGCCAATCAATATTTAACAAGCCTATGACACCATTCTCAAAAGAAAGCTGTGAGCAAAGCATATCCTCATTTGAAGAATGAATCCTTTTTTCAGTCTGCGCATAAATATGAGTGATTCTAGAATTGTTAATATTGGAAATAATGTCAAGATCGTGCACTGCCAAGTCTATAACAACACCAACATCCAATATTCTCGCAGGAAAAGGTGATGACCTTGCAACAGAAAATTTATAAATCTTACCAAGCTCCTTATTATCAATCCTCTTTTTCAGCTCTGTGACAGCTGGATTAAACCTCTCAACATGACCAACCATCAATTTTACATTCTTCTCCCTAGCCTTGCTGATAATATCCTGAGCATCTTCAACAGTTGAAGCAATTGGCTTTTCAATAAGGATATTTATGCCTTTTTCAATCACATCAAAAGCTACCTTTTTATGCATTGAAGTAGGAACAGCAATGATTACAGCATCTAATTTTTCTGAATCCAACATATTTTTATAATCAATATATTGCTTGACCTTGTAAATAGAAGAGATCTTATTCAATTGCTCTGAGTTAGCATCTGAGATTGCAACAAGATTAACATTATCAATCTCATTCAATAATCTTACATGGTTTTTTCCCATGTTACCAGTTCCTATCACAGCAAAATTTAGTTTTTCCATCTTTACTCTGGATTATTCAAGATATTAACCATATTTTTAAGATCATTTTCTGAAACAGAAGGATGAATTGGCAATGACAACACTTCTTGACATACTTTTTCAACAACTGGAAGGGACATATTGCCAAATATCTCTTTTAAAGCATCCTGCTCATATAAAGGAATCGGATAAAATATTGATGTCTGAATCCCATTTTTTTCAAACAATTTTATTAGATCAGCCCTTGATAAGGGATACTCATCAGTAACCCTGATTGTGTACTGATGGAAAACATGCTTGATATTAGGCTCAACCTTTGGAGTGACTATTCCTTTGTGTGATATGTTATCACTGAGAAACTTTGCATTTTCAATCCTAGATTCATTAAAATCCTCTATTTTATTTAATTGTGCTATTGCAATAGCTGCCTGTAAATCAGTCATTCTATAATTAAATCCAATAATCTTATGCTTATAACGCTCTTCCTGGCCATGATTTCTCAGGAGTCTTAATGAATAATTAATAAGAGAGTCTTTGGTTGTTATAAGACCTCCTTCGCCTGAGGTCATGTTTTTAGTTGCATATAAAGAGAAACAGGCAGTGCCAAAACTTCCAATCTTCCTATTTTTATACATTGCACCATGAGCCTGGCAAGCATCTTCAATTATTATTAGATTATGCAGCTTTGCTATCTCAGTGATCCTATCCATATTGCATGGATTACCATACAAATGGACTGCAAGAATTGCCTTAGTCTTTTCTGTGATAGCAGATTCAATGAGGTCAGGATCAATATTGAAAGAATTCTCATCAATATCAACCAAAACAGGGGTGGCACCTGCATGAATTATTGAAGATACTGTTGAAATAAATGAGAATGGGGTTGTGATCACTTCATCTCCTTCACCTATTCCTGAAGCTAATAATGCTAAATGGAGAGCAGTAGTACCATTTGAAGTTGCAACAGTGAAATTAGTCCCTATAAAATTAGAAAACTGATTCTCTAATAATTCCACTTTTTTTCCCTGGGCAATCATGCCTGAGTCAAGCACTTCAAGCACTGCATCCTTTTCCTCATCCTCAATAATTGGCTTTGCTGTGTATAACATCCTATTCCTCTATGAAATACTTTCTTTCTATTTGAACTGTTTCCTGACAGACAGGGCATTTCATATTCACTTTGTCATTATTTTTTGAATCAAATTTTACCTTATGACCAGACATGCAAACAAAACCAATAATCCTTGCAGGATTTCCTACAACCAGAGCAAAATCAGGAACATCCCTTGTGACAACAGAGCCAGCACCAACCATAACAAATTCACCAATTGTGATACCTGGCAAAATAACTGAGCAAGCCCCTAATGAAGCGCCTTTTTTGACTAAAACACCTTTGACATTCCAGTCACAAGCTGTCTTCAAAGAACCATCCTTATTTATGGCTCTTGGATTCTTATCATTTGTGATGCAAACATAAGGGCCTATAAAGACACCATCTTCTATTACAGAACCATGGAAAACAGATGCATAATTCTGGATCTTGACATTTGAACCTATCTTGACATCTAAATCAACATAAGACCCTTTACCAACAATACAATTGTCACCAATAACAACATTCTCCCTAATCTGAGCATTGTGCCAGACTTTTGTATTATTCCCAATCTTTGCATCTGTAGATACATCTGCTGATTCATGAATCATTTTAAAAAACCCCTTTATAAAGCTGTATAGAGTCTAGGAATAAAAGTTAGTATTTAAATTTAACCCATTATTCAATATTATCTGGCAGTGCTCTTTCTCAACTCAATATTTAGCATAATCAATGCAAATATTGCTGATATAATTGCTCCTAAAACAGTAGCCAAAGCAATAGACAGATAACTATAATCCAATATAAAGACAAAGATAAAACCTGCTGGGATTGATATGAAGACTACCCTGACAAGATTGATCAGCAAACCAGGCAGACCATAACCCATCCCCTGCAATGCCCTGCTTATCATCAAAGAGAAAACAAGGAAAGGAAACAAGAAAACATTAATCCTTAGGTAAGCAGATCCTATATTTATCAAAAATTGATCATTTGTGAAAATCAACAGGAATAATTTTGGAAAAGAAAAAATTATTGCACCTGATACCAATGTCCAGATAATGCCTATCTTTAAACTATAATACAGAACAACTTTTACAAGATCAAGCCTTTTTGCACCATAAAACATGCCAACAATAGTCAACAATGCCAAAGAGAATGCAACAAAAGGCATAACAACAACTGACTCCAGCCTTGAAGAGATACCTAAAGCAGCAACATAATCAGTGCCAAAATGAGCCATAAATCTGTTAATAAAAATTGAATATACAGACATTAATAACATCATAATAGTTGAAGGAGCCCCAACCTTCAAAATCTGGATGATGATATCTGATGAAAATCTGAAAGAAGAAGGATGGATCTTCAGATATGACCTGCTAGACAACAAATACAAATAAAGGATCAAGGAAAAGAAAAATGAGATAATGGTTGCAAATGCAGCCCCCCTAACACCAAGTTTAAATGTGTAAATAAAGATAGGATCAAGAATAATGTTAAGGATCAAACCAGATATCTGAACCTGCATAGCTGTCTTTGAATTTCCTTGGGCAACAAATATGCCATTCAAAGTAAAAGCAGGGAACATAAAGAAAAAACCAAATAAAATGATTGACATGTATGATACTGCCAATCCTATCACATTTTCCTCTGCTCCGAAGAGCCTGAAAATAGGGTTAAGGGCGAAATAACCCAATAAGAACACTATTAATGATAATAATATTGAGATCAATAAACCATGCATAGCAGCATTTTCAGCATCAATCTTGTTCTTTTCACCAAGCTTTCTTGCAATCAAAGAGTTGATACCAGCTCCAACACCAACTGTCAATGATATCAATATGAAAAATAATGGGAAAGAAAAGGTCAAAGCAGCAATTGATTCTGCACCTAATCTTCCTACAAAAGCAGTGTCAACAACATTATAAAGAGTCTGAACAAGCATGCCTATCAGAATAGGTGTAGCTAAGATTAGCAAGGCCTTTTTAGGATTTGTTATGAACTCATCTACACGATTCTTTTTCATAAAAAGAAACAAAAGAGATTTTTTTATAAATATATTCTTTTGGTATGTAAAAAAGGATTTTAAATGGAAAAACAAGAGAGTGAATACTCAAAGCTTTTTTAAATAGGTAAATATTTCCAAATGATATGGATAAGTTGGATAAAGGGGATAAAATGGATAAGGGAAAATATTGGAATTATGCGAAGATTATACTGATTATAACTATTATTCTAAGAGTAGGCTTAGCTTTAATGACTCATAATGCAGGAGATGGATGCTGGCATCTGAGTGCAGCTAGGTTTATTGCATTAGAAAATGAATTTCCATTAAATGAAGAGATTGGAAGGGATTATTATCCAGAACATCTGAAGCAGCCATTCTGGGCACCTCCAGTATTCCATATCACTGCAGCAGGATTCTACAAAGTGTTTGATGTCTTTAATGCTGGGGAATTGGGGATGAATCTTGTTTCAGCATTATTTGGCTCTCTTTCCTTGATACTTATCTATTTGATTGCTAAGAGACTGTTTGATGAGAAAATTGCATTCTTTTCCTTAGTGTTTTTATCATTCATTCCAATCCATATGTATTACAGCGCTTTGGCACATACAGAAGCTACACTGACATTTTTTGTATTATTAAGCATTTATTTGATGCTGAAGAATAAAGTAGTTGCATCAAGCATTTTTGCAGGAATAGCAATTTTAACTAAATATAATGGGCTTTTTGTAGTGCCAGTTCTTTTAGCAATACTATGTATTAATAACAAAGATAAGATTGTTTTTGTGAGAAATGCTGTTGTTTCTGGGATTATCTCTCTTGGGATAGGGGGGATCTGGTTTGTAAGGAATTGGATATTTTTCAAAAATCCTGTATTTCCTTTTCTTGAAAGTGTTTTAAGAGGAACTGCACCTGCAATGGGATATACAGCAGATGTGACAAATTTTCTAAGTGTAGATCCTTATATGAAAATGTATTTTTCACTTTTTGGAGTTCCATTAGGAGATATCAATTCATTCTTTTTCTTTGATATACCTTATATTAAGGTGTTGATTGGTATCTGGGTGATTGGAACAATAATTTTCTTTTTACCAATCATTATTGGATTGTTGCAATCTAAGCTGAAAGATAAAAGATGGCAGATAATCGGTGCATGGATAATATCATTCGCTGTTCTTGGAGCAGCTTATGTATTGAGAATAGGACAGTTTGATTCAAGGCATATCCTGCCGATGATTCCAGCATTAGGCATATTGTGGGCAATTGGGATAGTATGGATCTATAGAAAGATTAAATTCAAATATATTGTGACTGGAATTCTTATGCTGCTAATAATAGGATTTGTTTCAGGAGAGGTTTTGAAAGCAGGGATGGTAGCTAGAGCATGGAATAATTATGATGATGATTTTCAATGGGTAAAAGAGAACACTGAAAAAGATTCAATATTCTTTTTTCAAAGACAATGCTTGACTTATAATTTAGACAGATATTCTACTTGGTCAATAGATAAAGTAGAGCAGAGAAAAGGATATATATGGGTACAGGATGAAGAAAATATTGTTGGGAGATCATTATTAGCAAATGATTTTCCTGAAGATATCAGTTCAGAGTATGAAATAGTGTATGAGAATACTAGAACAGCAACAAAGATTTATAAAATAGTCTGATTTTCTAAAAATGATGGAAAAGGAAGAAAAAAGCAAGGAGAAACTGGATTGCCTTCTGATAGCTCCTCCAAGCTGGTACAAGGAAGAGGAAAACATATGGAAAGAGGTCAATTCAAACTTTCCACCACTTGGATTAGCAGATCTTGCTGGGTTTATCAGATCACAAGGATTCTCAATCCAGATATTAGACTGTGACATATATGCACCTTCTGTTGAAAGCTTTAGACCTCTTTTTATCAAAGAATTTGTTAGCAGATTTTCAGATATTAGGGTTATTGGTTTAACTACACTTACCTGCAATATAAAAAAAGTGTATAAACTGGCTGAAATATGCAAGGAATTCTTTCCAAAGGCAAAAGTTGTTGTAGGAGGAGTGCATGCAACATTCTTAACAGATGAGGTCATTAAGAACAAAAATATAGATATAGCAGTCATAGGAGAAGGAGAGATAACACTTTCTGAGATTTTAAAAAATAAAAAACTTGAAGAGATAAATGGAATCATGTTTAAGAGAAAAAAAGATGGAAAAATATTTTCTGTCAGAACAAAACCAAGAAAAAGAATCATGAACCTGGATGAAATGCCAATGCCTGCATATGACCTGCTTCCAGTCTTAAAATATCAGCCTGCAAAAGGAAGCTATAAGAAATTGCCTGCAATGAGCATGATGACATCAAGAGGATGCCCAGGAAGATGCACATTCTGCTCAAAAACATTAGGAACATTGATGTTTTTCAAGTCTGCTGAAAAGATTTTTGAAGAGATACAATACCTGATAAAGAATTATGGAGTAAAACAAATACAATTCTATGATGACACATTCACTGTAAACAGGCAGAATGTCATAAAACTATGCGATATGTTGCTTGAGAATAAAGTTGATATCTCATGGACATGTTTTGCCAGAGTGGATTATGTTGATTTTGAGATGCTGCAGAAGATGAAAAAAGCAGGATGCCACCAGATAATGTATGGTGTTGAGAATATTGATGAGAATGTGCTGAGGAACATCAACAAAAAAACAAATGTTGAACAGGTCTTGAATGCAAACAAATGGACAAAAAAAGCAGGGATTGAATCAAGGCTAGCGTTCATGGTAGGAAATCCAGGAGACAATAAAGAGATAATCATGAAGAATGTGAAGTTTGTGAATAAACTGAATCCAGATTTACTCATTGTGAACATAACAACACCATTTCCAGGCACAGCAATGTTTGAATGGGCAAAGAATAAAGACCTGATATTGACATATGACTGGGATGACTATACACTAGCAAAGCCTGTGATGAGATTAGAGACTTTAAGTGCAGATGATATCAAAGATCTCTATAAACTAATGTACAAGAAATTTTATTTTAGGCCTGGCTATGTGATAAGAAAGATTGCTAAAATAAGGTCAGTAGATGACATAAAAATATTATTAAGTGGAGTGAATGCATTGTTCTCATTCTTCAAGCCAGGTAACAAGCAAGAAGCAGACAGAGTGTTTGAGGGAGAAGAAGAAAAAGCAGTGTGTGTAACATAATCTTGAGAGAAAAATGAAATTAAGCATAATAATTCCAACCTATAATGAAGAGAAGACTTTAGTTGAGGTAATCAAGAGAGTCAAAAATGTGAAAATAGGCAATATATCCAAAGAGATAATAATAGTTGATGACGGAAGCAGAGATGGAACAAGGAAGATACTTCATCTTATCAATGACAAACAGATAAAAATAATATTCCATGAGAAGAACAAAGGGAAAGGAGCTGCAATCAGGACTGGGATAAAAAATGCAACTGGAGAAATCATAATGATACAGGATGCTGACCTAGAATATGACATCAATGAATATCCACAATTATTAGAACCAATATTAAGCGGAAAAGCATCTGTTGTATATGGATCAAGGTTTATCAACCTCAAGAAAGTGCCAAAATACAGGATACATTATATCGGCAATCTAGGATTGACTGCAATTACAAATCTGCTTTTTGGAGGAAGGATCACTGATATGGAGACATGCTACAAGGTTTTTAAGGCTGAAGTGATAAAAAATATACGGCTAAGGGCAAAGCGCTTTGATTTTGAGCCAGAAGTGACTGCAAAAGTCCTGAAGAAAAGGATCAAGATTGTTGAAGTTCCGATAAGCTATCACTGCAGGGATTTCAAGGAAGGAAAGAAGATAACATGGAGAGACGGGATAAAGGCATTCTTTTATCTGATCAAGTATAGGTTTGTTGATTAAGACAATTTAAACAAAATCATGCCATTTGTGGAGAATTTTTGCTGAGGTATGAAATTAGTTGAGTTCAGGGTTTTTTCTATCAAAATTTTAGTCTGGTCAGCACCATAATAACCAGCTGTAATTGTGTCTAGGATAAAATACTCATAGCCCTTTGGCTTTATGAAATTGTAGATTTCTTCAGGAGACTTGTTGACTGCAGAGGATTTGAAATCCAACTCATCCTTGCACCAACCGCAAGTGTACATATCATAGCCAGTAAGCCAAGCATCTCCAGCAGGAGTCAATGTAAATATTTTTGTTCCAGAAGGAAGGTCTCTTAGATTGAGATAACCTTGGAGTTCATCAGGAGAAGACCAACCAGTTCCTGCAGGCCAATTAGGTGAAGTATTATGAATATATTTATGATAGCCAGCAGTTGCAAATATCAGCAAAATTAAGACTATCAATGTTGCAATAGGAGGTATCTTAAATCCTTTCAGCAATGAGATAATAAGGAAAATCCCTTCAGCTGTGAGCAAGGCAACTGGGATTGCCAGCAAAGCCCAGTATCTAAAGGCTATCATCTGGACAGGAAGAGCATAGCTTTCCAAGCCGATAAGCATGTAAAAAAACCAGACAACTGTTATCAGAAGCCACAAATTTACCTCTTTTAACAATGATCTTCTTCTAAATCCTATGTATATCAAAGACAAGATAAGAATCAATGATATAGCAATTCCCCAACCCCTTGGAGCATTGATCATATTGGTCTTTTTAGCAAAAAAGAAATCAGATGGCGGAAAGATACGATCATCACTACCCTGAATCTTCAGGATTGAAGGATCTCTTCCAGTCTGATTCACATCAAGTCCATAATGTAAAATATCAGGCCAACCATGTTTTATAAACATAGGACCCCACCAAAATGCTGTTGAAAGGATCACAGCCAAAATTCCTGCAACAAGTATCTTTTTTGCACTTGGATGCTTTCTCCAGACCTTGATAATCCAATATATGATATACATCAATCCAATCTTTAATGTTGAGGTAGGCTGTGTCACAGACATCCCTGCAAAAACTATTGCAGATGGATACATCCATTTTTTATCATAATTTATCATCTCAAGACAATAAAATAATGGAAAAATCATGATAATAGCCATTCCATAAGCCCAAATGAAATGTGTTAGGAATGAAGGAATAAGGGCTAACACAATTGTGGCATACAATGCTTTTTTTCTTGATTTAGTGAATATTTTTGCAAAGAAATAGAAGAAAAGGATTCCTAAGGAAATAATCAAAGAATTCATAAATTTCATAGTCCAATAGACTGAACCACTAGTCTGGACAAACATACCCATCAGAATATCATATCCAGGAGGGTAAGAATCAATATAATGAAAAATATTATTGTCTTTTGGCTCAAAAGCAGTCTTTGTCTCAGCAACATATTTTATTGACCTTGCATGCTCCCAAGAGTCATCATCCTCATGAAAAGGATAAGCATATGAGCCTTGGACAAAGACAACAAGATGGATTATGAAGATGATCAAAGCAAGAAGAATATAAATATTTGATTTTGAAATCTTGAAAGCAGAGCTGAAATCAGGATTTTTCCTTTTCCACAAGTATAAAGCAATTGGAAGTATAATACTTATTCCAAGGAATACTTTCCAATCCAATGGTATTCTGAGAAGGTTGATCAGGACACCTAGTAATGGGAATGCCCCTAATCCAATTCCTAATCTCATAATATTCCTTTCCCAGAAATTTTCAGAGTTCTTTAAAAAATAGGTTATAGAGAAACCTAAGCCATATATGTAGATGAAGAATAATATGATTGTTACAAATGACATAATGGAAATAGAAGAAATCTTTTATTTAAATATTTATGTATAATAAATAGGACATTATATTCTTAAGTTTAATAAGGTTTTTAAAGCCAATAATATTCTTAAATATTATGAAAGTAACTAGAGTTATTATCTCAATACCTGCATATAATGAAGAGAAAACAATAGGCCCGGTCATTGACAATATCAAGAAAGTTATGGACCAAACTGACTATCAATACAAGATATTAGTTGTCAATGATGGCAGCAATGATAATACAAAATTCATTGCAGAACAAAAAGGAGCTGTTGTTGTATCTCATCAAAGAAATTATGGACTAGCAGAAACATTTAGGACAGAGATGAAGGAATGCCTAAAAATGAATTTTGATGTCATAATCCACACTGATGCAGACGGACAATATCATGCAGAAGACATCCCAAGATTAATCAAAGAGGTTGAAAATGGGTATGACCTGGTACTTGGCAGCAGATTTAGGGGGAAAATAGAGAGCATGCCCCTTATCAAAAGAATAGGTAATAAAGCATTTTCAAAAGTAATCTCAAACATAACAAGACTGAATATAACAGATGGGCAGACAGGATTTAGGGCATTTACAAGAGATATTGTTGAAAAGGTCAAGATAACTTCAACACATACATATACTCAAGAACAGATCATACGAAGTGCAAAAGAAAAGTTTGCAATCAAAGAGATACCTGTAAATTTTGCAAAAAGAGGAGGAGGCACAAAAAGCAGGTTAATCAGCAATCCGTTTGAGTATGCGGCAAAAGCATGGCTGAATATAATAAGGATCATAAGGGATTATGAGCCATTGAAAATATTTGGGACAATCGGGATGTTCATGATATTTGTAGGGGTATTGCTAGGAATCTGGCTTGTTGTCAAATTTATCGAAGCAGGAAAGGTTGGGCATCCATATGTGTCAATATTAATGGTATTATTCATAATAGTAGGACTTCAGATATGGCTGTTTGGATTGCTTGCAGATATGCTGAAGAAGTAACACTGAATGAAATTTATTCTGAAAAAATGGTCCAGCACACAAGAGGATTCGGATTACTGGAAAATTTTCTATCTAAGAAGAGGGCAGAGATATCAAACAAGCTCATTCCAAAAAGGCATAGGGAAGGGAAGATACTTGATATTGGATGTGGAAGCTATCCCTATTTTTTATTACATACAAGATTTAAAGAGAAAATTGGTATAGACAGTGCTGCAAAGAAAGTGGATAATATAAAAATAATCGGACAGAATATTGATAATGGGTTTAAGATCCCTTTTCATGAAAAACATTTTGATGTTGTAACAATGCTGGCTGTGTTTGAGCATATTGAGCCTGATATAATTGTCAATGTCTTGAAAGAGATCAAGAGGATTTTAAAAGAGAATGGAAGATTTATCCTAACTACTCCCTGCCCTTGGACAGATTTATTGTTAAGAGTGATGGCAAGACTAGGGTTGATCAGCAAGGAGGAGATTGAAGAGCACAAAGGAAGCTATAATCATAAGAAGATTAGAAAGTATCTAATTTTAGCTGGATTTGAAAAAGATAAAATTAGATTAGGATATTTTGAACTGTTTCTAAATAACTGGGCTTATGCAGATAAATAGATTAAGTTTTTATATGAATATTAAATTATAACAGCAATGGAATTTAAAAAAAGAAAAGGAAAGCTGAGGAACACAATAATAAAAGCATTGATTACTATAATCTTATTAGGGTTTCTTGTGTTTAAGATCAAGATTGACAAGATAATTGAGGTTTTTTCACAGATAAATCTGATCTATGTTATTTATGCAATCCCATTCATATTTATGGTTTACATATTGAGGGCATTAAAATGGAATGCATTGCTTGAAGGTGTTGGAATAAGATGCAAGCTATTGGAAAATATCAAAGTGCTGCTAATTGGAATCTTTTATGGAATGGTGACTCCTGGAAAATCAGGAGAATTGGTCAGAGCACTTTATCTGAAAGAAAGGGCTTCTAAAGTGATTCCAACAGTCATTTGGGAGAAAATAATTGATATTGGATCATTGATCATACTCAGCAGTATTGCTATCCTAGTCTTATTCAAAAATTATCTAATCTTTTTTGTTACATTAGGAATTGGGTTGATATTGGTAATTGGAACAATCCTAATAATGAATAAAAGAATAGTAAACCTGATAGCAAGGTTCCTGAAGTTTTCAGAAGAATCCAAAACAAACTATATTGAAAACATGAGGAGATTAGCAAAGAACAAAAACGCATTGTTCAAAGCATTCTTTTTTGGACTGTTATATTATATTGTCAGCTTTATACCTGCATTTTTCATACTGATTGCATTCAAGAATGATATCAATCCACTGATAGTCTTTAGCCTGCCTATAATAATATTGTTGGGAAATGCACCAATCACAATATCAGGATTAGGATTAAGAGAATGGGTCACTGTTCTTGTATTCCAGATTATGAATGAGCCATCCTCAATCGGATTCTCATTCTCAATATTATGGTTTTTGATGATTACAGTGATTCCTGGGATTATAGGGTACATTTTAAGCATGAAATCTCATTAAGATCTGATAGTTCCACCTTCAAAACGAAGAATGTAAACTTCTTTTCTGTCGTGCAAGATCCTTTCAACACCATTGAATTCTTCAATATCACCTGAAGACTCAAGGATATACTGAAATTCTCCCCTTGAATAATTAATAGGACCCCTAACAGGGAAAAACTTATCAACATGCCTCAAGGACACTTTTAAAAAATCAAATATTTCATCCTGAGGGACAGAATCACTGATAACTCTACCTCTATAAACCATACCCCATATAGGTATATTATCTTCCCATACCAATTCATGGCCTTGAAAAGGATTCTCACCATGATAAGCATCATGATAGGCCATATTATCTTCTATAAATAAATATTCTCTCCTACCATCAGCAAATTCTTGCGGCCTTACATCTGGATTACAATATCCATTCAGTTTTGCTTTGACAAGAAAATCATTCAGATTCATTATATTTTAGAAATAAATTAGAATATATAATAATTATTGTTTTTCATTCTGTTCAACAACAATCCTGAACTTGCTGCTCTTTGACTCAGTGTTTTTTAGATTAACTAAGGTATAATCAGATATCTTATGAAGCTCAGCATAATTTCTAGCTTTTTCTTCTGAGTCAAATGTTCTCTGACGCCTTTTTCTCTTTCTACCCCTATGCAAAAGGATAGGTTTTTGATGTGTTCTAAAACTCATTTTTTATCACTTTTACCATTTGTATTAAAAATTAAAAAATTATTAAAATTTCTTGAACTTAGCAACCTGATCAATAAGGTCAACATGGCCTAAAAACATTGCCCTGCAACAATACCTCTCTAATCCAAGAGCATCCATTGTCTTTTTTGGATCTTCACCTTTCTCAATACTTTCCTTATAATCTTCCCAGAGGTGTGCAATTGGTTTTCCACAACTTAAACATTTTATAGGTATAATCATTTTTTCCACCTTTATTTTTTAACGGTAAGATTTCTGCCTCTTAGCCCTAGCCTGAGAATGCCGGTTAGGTTTTGAAGGCTCTTTTCTTCTAACATCAGCAACCAAAAGCTGCCTATCATAATTCATAAACTCTTTCTTAAGTTTACCATCTTTTGAAAAAGCAAGAATAGATTTAGCAATAGCCAATCTGATAGCATCAGCCTGTGAATTCATACCACCACCTTCAACTTTTATATCAATATCTATTGAATTAGACAAAGAACCAGCAATAATCAATGGTTCCTGCATCTTTGCCCTTGAAATCCCTGGCTGGATCAGATCAATCAATACATTGTTTATCTTGACAACACCATTACCAGGACGAATAGTAGCCTTTGCAATTGCTCTTTTTCTCTTTCCAGATACTGTAAATATCTTATTCATAATTTCCACCTAAAAGTTTCATTAATCTACCAATCTGAATATAATTCAAATTATCCATCTTTGACACATTAGCATTCTCAATAGTTACAATTTCTTTGTCCTTATAGACATCAGGAATACTGATATAACACATAATGTTCTTAAATGCAACTCTTCCTTTAGGTTGCTTGTAAGGAAGCATACCCCTAATTATTTTCCTGACAAACCTATCAGGATGTCTTTTGATGAAAGGACCTTTTGTATGAATTCCTCTTTTTCTAGCAGTTTGATACCTTCTAAGGATCTCGTCCCTCTTGCCAGTAATCACCATTTTCTCGCAATTGACAATATCAATCTTATCACCTAATAATGCCATCTTTGCCACAACTGTAGCAACCCTTCCAACAATAAGATTTTCTCCGTTTATTATCATTTTAATCAACCTATAATCCTGATTTTCTTACCTTTTATCTCTGAATTCAGCAATTCCTCTATCTTCAAAGCTTTTGAAGAAGCATTCTCAATGCTTGAGACTGCACCATTTGAATAATCAAAAGCATAAATTGTCAATTTGTGATCCAAAGAACCATCACCAAGAACTTTTCCTGGAATTACAATTGTTTCATTATCAGAAGTATGCCTATTGATCCTTGAAAGATTAACAATTCTTCTATTTCTTGTAGATTTTTCAAGATCAAATGCAAGCCTCTTAAACAGATTGATCTTCTTGATACTACCAACTTTCTTTAACTCTGATATGAGGAAATTCAACCTCGGATTTGTTGGTCCTGTTCGTTTCATTTTAACTTGTTAAAATGGAACCTCAAAAATATCTTTGATTTTTGGTGGTTTTGCCATTTTGAGTTGATTTTAATATGTAAATATGAATTTAATATGCGAAGGACGGGACTTTCAAATCCTGAGGGATTTGTAGTCTCCCTCTGGGATATTCGAACCCGCGCAGCCACTAAGGCCTACGGCCCTCAACCGTAGTCATTTGACCAGACTCTGACACCCTCGCATAAATGAGAGTGCTACTTGAGGAGCTTATCAAATTCATCAAGTTTTTCATCCATTAATTCCAAAGCCTTAACAACAATATCCTTATTTGATAACTGTCCCCAAGACTCGACATAAAAAACAAAATCCTTATCTGACTCATTAATGCTGATATTAGGCTCGATATCAACACAAGCACCGCACAAATGACAATCATTAATCTTATCCTTGTTCACTACAAGTTTGCTGTTCTTTACTTCATAAACATCAACTGGACATATCTCACAAATCTTTTCAGGATCACCAATGTTGCCTTTTATCTCAATAATTGGAAGATATTTGTAATAAGCAAGGCCAGGAGACCATTTTGTATGGTCTTTTCCAATCCCTAAAACAGCTGTTGCCTCAAACTCCAATTCCTGATTCTTGATCAATTTCACAATAGGAGTCTTTGGAAAGATTGGCTTTATCTGAGAATCCTTTGACTTGATACTTGAAGCATAAACAATACCAGGACCTTTTTCAGACAAAGTCATTTTCACACTGCAACGAGCACAGCCTTCACCTTTGCATTTACATCCTTGTTTCAAATCATAACTTTTCAGATCAGTCTTAATAGGGATCAGACCAAGCCTGTGTGCAATTATCTCATCATATAATGCAGAACTGTTTTTTCTAAATTCAACATCATCAATCGCCATTGTTGGAACACTTTCAATAATATTTTTTCTAATGGTGTTAGCTATTGTAGGATCTGCTCCTTTTAAGATAAAAGATACCCTGTTATGTTTTTCATCCTTGCCCAAAAAACTTATTTCCATTTTAGACACGCCTCCCTCTCCTACCGCCTTTTTTCCTGCAACCATCATGAGGTATAGGAGTTACATCCTCAATTATTCCAATCTTCAATCCCATCCTGGACAAAGCCCTGATTGCAGCTTGAGCTCCAGGTCCTGGATTATTTGGGCCATTGTGACCTCCAGGAGCCTTTATCTTAACATGGATACCATCAATTCCCTTATCTTTTGCTATCTCTGCAGCTTTTTTAGAGGCGATCATTGCTGCAGTCGGAGAAGACTCCATCCTGTCAGATTTAACAACCATTCCTCCTGAAGTTCTTGCAAGTGTTTCTGTTCCAGTTATGTCTGTAATATGGATTATAGTATTATTATATGAAGAATATATGTGTGCAATTCCCCATCTTAGATTTCTTCTATCTTGCATTTTTACTCCTTACTATCCTTTTTCGATCTTCCTTTATTAGATTGTTTTTTATGCAATTTTTTAAATTTGTCATGCTTAAAGTCCTTTTTTTGCCCTTGCCTTCTATTTTTCATATCACTCATAGGTTTCTCTTTCTTCAACCCAGGGACTTTTTCAACTTCAGGCTTTTTTCTTTCAGGATGATCTTCATCTTTTAATGCAGAATTGTCTGAGAATCTTATCAAAGGCTCCTCATCAACATGAACAATATAAGATGGGACTGAAATCTTTTGGTCACCAATTGAAACATGACGGTGAACAATAAACTGCCTTGCCTGGTTAACTGAATTGGCCAAACCCTTTCTAAAAACCAGTGTCTGAAGACGCCTTTCCATCAAGTCCTTAACAGTCAAACTTAAAGTATCCTCAAGAGTTGAGGTCTCTGAAAGAATTTTTATGCTTCTTAATTTATTTAATAGATTGCTCTTTTCTATCTCAGACTGATTTGTCTTTTTTGCGCTCAGGTTCTTGACCTGATCCTTGAAATTTTTGATTTTTGATTCTAAACGCCAAATCTCCTTCTTATTCCTTAGACCATATTCTTTGACCAGAACTGCCTCTGATTCAATACGATCCTTTTTCCAAGGATGACTTGGTCCTGAATACTTTTTCCTTAATTTTTTTGGATCTCCCATATTTATTACCTGAAAAAATGAGTCTTAAAGATCATCTTTAATTTTATTGCACATATATTGTCTACTTACCTGCTTTTTTACCTGATTTAGATTTTTTCACACCAGTAACTTTTCCTTTATTCTTCCTGAAATTTGATTTTGTCCTCTGCCCTCTCACAGGGAGATGGAACATGTGCCTAATACCCCTGTAAGACTTGATCATCTTGAGCCTTTTAAGATCATTATCAACATAAAAATCAATATCTCCACTAATCAAATGCATGTCAGAACCAGTTTCATAATCTCTTCTCCTGTTACTCATCCATGAAGGGATATCTTTAGGTTTTAAAACAAAATCATCAAGTTTTTTTATCTGCTCATTGGTCATATTTCCAGTGATAGCATATTTATCTGTTTTAGTCTTAAAGCATACAAGATTTGCAAACATTACCCCAATACCTTTTATCTTGGTCAGAGCATGATAAATAGGTTTAGAACCATCTAAATCAGTGTTTCCAATCCTGACTATATGCCTGAAATCTTTATTCACTTGAGTTTGTTGATTTTTTTCCATTATAATATCGAGTTGTTTTTAACAAGAATAAGCACTTCTAATAACCCTAAAAGCGCTCTCTTGAACTCGGGCTAATAAATGGGGATACAATTTGATTTATAAAGGTTGCGGTTTTGGCGAAAAATAAGAAAAGTTTTAAAAGAATAAGGTTATTTCTTTTGCTTATGGTGGCTGTAGTATAACTTGGCCAAACTTTCTAAGTTTGATCAAGGTAGCTAAGTGGGATTTCCTCGCTTTGCTCGGAATCCCACGACCTGGCCATGAACTGAGCAAAGAATCATTGGTGGCTGTAGTATAACCTGGCTAGTACATAGGACTGTGGATTCATGCAGTTATCCTGGAGTTCGGGTTCAAATTGAAATGTTAATTCATTCCATGAAAGTCCCGGCAGCCACCCTTTCTTATTATATTTTGGATAATTTATATTGCTTGTTCTTTAGAAGGCTGATTATATAGGGCAGAAGAAAGAATATGATGTAGAGGACTGGAACAATTATTGGGTTTTGATGGACTTTGAAAGTGTTTAACTGGTCAAGAAGCCTGTTTGAAATGAAAACAATGATGATTATATTGACTAATGCTATCAATGGCACAATTATCCCTAATAAGATATGATGTTTCTTCTCAAGAGATTCAATCTCATAAATCAAAAAAGTGAATATCACACCACTTATTAGAGCCAATGAGATTATTATTAAGAAGAAAGATGATGTAGATTCCATAACAATTAGAAGAGGGATAAGAAATATTGACATGACAATGTTTGCAAAGACTGCAACAATAAAAATAAAAATGTATATCAGCTTGTCAAGAACCTGGATGTGCTTTTCCCTATTCTTCTTACCATTCTTAAGTATTCTGATAGATTTCTTAATATCCTTCTGATTCCATCCTTTTGATTTTAATCTATGTTCTAATCTTTTCATCTTGCTATTTTATTCCAGTCTTTTTCAGGATTTTCTCAAACTGAGAATCTATTTTTAAAGGTGAATCATATTTTTCTCCAATAAGAAATGCAGCAATCTTTTTGAAATTAATTGAAGATTGACTTTCTGGATGAGAATAAGTAACAGGATGCTTAAGCCTGAGGGATTCCTTAATATTCTTATCCTCTGGGATAATGCCTATAATCTTAGTTTCAAGCATCAGCTCAATATTTCTTGGTTTCATATCTGAAGGATGTCCTTCAAACCTATTGACAATAATTCCAATTACTTTAACTCCTACCTTTTTAGCAATCTGAATTGTCTTTAATGCATCAGTCACTGCAATCAAGTCAGGTGTTGTCACAATGATTATCTCATCAGCAGCCCTTATTGCCTCTACAGCCTCTTCATGCAATCCAGGAGCAGCGTCAATAATGACAATTTCAGTAAGACCATCCAATTCCTTTAATGATTTTGAAAGGTTTTTTATCTCAACATCCTTAAGATCCTCAATATTAATGCTGTTAGGAACAACTTTTAAGCCAGAGGGATGCATATAAACTACTTCCCTAATAGACTTGTTCCCTTTCAATACATCATTAAGCGAGGAACCCAATTTATTCCTACCAAGATGAAGCCCAATATTTGGTTTTGAGACATTTGCGTCTATTACAATTACATCCCTGCCAAAGTCAGTAAGAGCATTTCCAATATTCAAAGAGGCAGTTGTCTTTCCAACACCTCCTTTTCCAGATGCAATAACAATAAATTTTGTCATGATGATTCAATAATATCTTTTATATGCTTAAAAAATTCCTTTGTCTTGTCATAATATTCATAAATTACATCAATATTCACTTCAATGGCACCATTATCCACTATAGCAGTCATTGTAACATGCCTTCTGAACTCCCTTGCCCTTGTGAACTCAGCATTTGTAATCTTCCTCCACAACAAATAAGTATCAAGGATCTCCAATATTGACTCATCATCTATCATCCCTTTTAATTTTTTTTGCCCTTGCCACAGGCGAAGAGGGAATATCTGTGATCTTCTTTTTTTCCTTATAAGATTCCAGCAGAGCAATGATTGAAAAATCAAGACAATTGATCAATCTTTCAATTATGCTCTTGATAACATCAACAGTCCTTGTATACTTCAAACTAACAAATATAAGATGATCAGCACGCTTTAGTTCAGAAAAGGCCTCCTGCAAATTCTCATTATCTATTATATCAGCCATTTTATATCATAAGATTTAATTATTATTAAATGTTTCCTTTAATCAAAGGAGTAATTTCCTGCTAAAAACAGATTTGTTTCTTGACATGATAGAATCAACCTCATCTAAAAAGGATTTTGACTTGCTTATATAACCTCTGATCAAATCAAGATCAATCTTTTTGATCTTGTAATCATCATCACATATCATCAATTCATTGCCTCTCACAAACTCTACAGGGCTGTTATGATGCTCTAATATGATCTCTTTCAAATTTCTCATCAAGAGTATGTATTCCCTATCAATATTATATCTTGGCGCGACTTTGTGCTGCAAAATAATCATCTTTTCCTCAAAAGTATCCTTGAACATAGGAACCCTTTTGAACATCCTTTCATAATGAAGGAGAGCACCCATTGAATATGTCAAAGCAAGGAATATGTTCTCTATTGATCTCATCAAAAGCTTAGGATCCTGAACAAAAGAATAGGTAGAATTTGCTATATGGTCAGCTATTTTGATCTTGCTCAAAGATAGCTCATAAAGCTCCTGGAATTTCTCCATTATACCTATTATATAGAGGAAAGTATATTAATTTTGTGGCAATATGGAGTATAGAATAAGATTATTCTTTTTTAAGTTCAAGAATCGCTTGAGCAAGATCTCCTTCAGATTTTTCAATAGCTTCTTTTGCCTCTTGTTCTGAGCAATTTGTCTGGTCCATCACTGTCTGGATATCATCTTCACTTATGTCAGGCTCAGATGATATTGCCTCTTCCCTCACTTCACCAGAAATCTGGAATGTCTCCTGACCCATTGCTGTAACTTTTGCTACTTCAGGATTATCAATTATTAGGTTTTTTTCAGGTGTTTTAATAATAACTTGAGTGGCATCAATATCTACCTGCTGCATACCCATCTTTTTCATAGCCTGCTTCATCATCTTTGGATTAACGCCAGGAAACATATTATACACCTAACCAAGCCTTACCATACAAATGCAGAACCAACTCAATTATGATAACAATAATGATAAGAACAATAATATGGCCTGGCTTAAACTCTATCTTTGACTTGTACTCATCAAAATATCTTACTAATCCTCCCATTGAAGAAGGCATTGAAATCTTGTCTCTTGCCATATTACTAATATAAGAATATTATTTGATATAAAAAGGTTACGAAAACTCTTGGTTTTCGAACCTAAAAAAAGATTTTAACTTTTTTGTAGGTTGCTAAAAAAGAAAATATAGGAAAGGAATAAGCCGCCTTCTGTCAGGCCCTTGATAAAAAAGACTTAGCGCCTTATTTGATAGCCTGGTTAGCATTTAACTAAGCGTAGATAATCTACTTGCACCAGCCTGGACTCGCCGTTTCATCCATTCCTTAAGAACGTCTTCCGGTTAACTTGCGCTTGTTGCCAAGCGGTTCACGGATTTCATCCTATACCTTAAGGCGGTATCGTTTCTGAGCGGTTGCCTCACATCACTGCAACTCATTCCCATGAGTGGCTATAATCGCAATGATAAATCAGAGCGAATGGTGGGCGGACTTTCCTCAATGACTCCAAAGAGCCACCGTAAGCTAATTTCCCTTCCTATGTGAAAAAAGAATGAAAATTGGTTTATAAAGGTTGCTTATTTTTCTGGATATTTAAGACAATCAATCTCTCTTTTCCCTGCCAAACCTCTCTGGTCTCTTTGATTGTGAATTTATATTTCTTAATAGGTGGCTTTAATGATTCAATGCTTCTTGAGATTGTGACAATTGAACCAGATGGTTTTAGAATGAATTCTGCCTCCCAGAAAAAGTCATCCAAAACATTGAGGATTGGCTTTGGATCATTGTGCTTAGGAACATCTGGAATATGAGTGATAATAATATCAACAGAGTTCTGCTTGAACTTTGTCTCAAGCCAATCAATATCCACCCTTGATATTGACAAATATTTCTGGATACTGGCAATCTTTGCATTTTTCTTCACAGCCAGTATATTCTTTAACTGGTTATCAAAAGCATATATATTTGTTTTATCTTGCCTGATATTCTTATCAATATTATCAAAGAACTCGTCAAAATCAAAATCCTTGAACATTGGAAAATTCAAGAAAGCAAAAGAGTCTTTTGAAAAATGATTTTGAGGAAAGTTTGATGCATAAATAGTGGCTTCAATCGGAATCTCTCCTGAACCACAGAAAGGATCAATCAAAATCTGGTCTTTTCTAAAATCTGCAATTCTGACCAATGAATAAGCAATATTTGACTTAAGCGAGCGGATGTTGCTAAAAATCTTGTAATCACGCTTGCTCAGGTCTTTTCCAGAAAAGTCAATTCCAATATAACATTCATTGTCAATCAAATATATGTATATAATCATATCTGGACTCTTAAGATCCACTTTAGCCTTGTAATCATTGATTGAGTCAGCAGCTGTCTTCTCAATATCAACTGAATTAAAATCATGGATTCCTATCCTCTGGCATTTTACAGCAAACCTAATATTATCATCAAGCCATTCACTAAAATCAATTTTTGAAATATTTTTTTTAAGCTCATTCAAGAATACTGACTTTATTGACTTTTCAGACTTTCCTGACTTTGATGACCCTGCCATGAAATTTGACAATAATAGAAGAATTCTAGAACTGGATTGGGAAAGGTAGCAAAGTTTGAACAGGTCTTGATGTTTTTTTATATTAAACTCAACACATCCTTTATGTGGTTCTGAATCTGTATTGATCAAGTCTTTTATCTCTAATGAACATATATCCTCAATTCCAATCGATGTTATTGCTAATGCTTTCATATTTTTCATATTAAAAAGAAAAAGATATGCCTTTATAAAAAATTAATTGTTTTGATCATTGTTTTGATCACTATTTAGACTATTATCATTTTATTCATTTTATTCATTTTATTCATTTTCTTTAAATTCTTCATTATCTTCATTTTCTGGACTATCCCCATTGATTTGCTCCACAGCAGTCTTGTTTATGTCAGACTCTAGTATTTTTGGTTCATTGTATTGATCTTTTTCATCATCTTGTTGGTCATTATCATGCTGGTCATCTTCAATATTATCATCAATATCTTTTCCTATATTATCCTTGTTATTAATTTTATCATCCACTTCTTTTTCTTCATCATCCTTATCATTAGCATTATTGTCATTGTGGTCATTGTTGTTATTATTGTTATTATCATCATGATCATCCTTTATGATCTTGGCAGCTTTTACAACCTTATCATTCTCTCCAAGCCTCATGATACGGACTCCTTTTGTGTTCCTGCCTATGATTGATATATCCTCTGACTTAATCCTGATGGTTATCCCATTCCTGCTAATGACCATGATCTCATCAACATCAAGCACACTCTTAACAGAAACAACATTGCCGTTTCTTTCATCACATTGAATATTTATTACTCCAACTCCTCCTCTACCAATCCTCCTATACTCCTCAACATCAGTCCTCTTACCATATCCATTCTCAGTCACAGTAAGTATTGAAGTATTTTCTTCCAAAGTGATCAAGTCAACAACCTCATCATCTTTTTTAAGGGAAATGCCTCTTACACCTCTTGAGACCCTTCCAATAGGCCTGCAATCCTTTTCATTAAAACGAATAGCCAGACCTTTTTTTGTAGCCAAAAGTATATCTTTTGAACCATCTGTAAGTCTAACATCGACTAGCTCATCATCATTATCAATAACAATCGCAATAATACCCCCTCTTCTAGGCCTTGAGTATTGTATAAGGCTTGTCTTTTTTACAATGCCTTTTTTAGTTGCCATTACAAGATATTCATCATCCCTGAATTCCTTGATAGGGATTGATGCAGTAACCTTTCCTTCATCCTTAACATTCAATAAATTTACAATTGGAGTCCCTTTAGCCTGTCTTGCACCAAGAGGGATCTCATAAACCTTTTTCCAATGAACATTACCTTTTTCTGTGAAGAATAAAATGTAATCATGAGTATTGGCAATAAACAAGTCAGAGACAAAATCCTCTTCTCTTGTTGTAGCAGCAATAATACCTTTACCTCCCCTTTTTTGACTCTTATAAATATTCAAAGGAGTCCTCTTGATATAACCATTATTGCTAATTGTAATTGCCATATCCACAGACTGGATAAGATCTACATCATCAATGACTTCCTTCTCTTTTTCACTGATGACAGTCTTCCTTTCATCACCATAATTTTCTTTCAACTCCCTTAGTTCAGATTTGATTATTGACAGAATCCTGTTTTCGTCAGCCAAAATCCCCTTCAACTCCTTGATCAGCTCAAGTAGTTTATCATGCTCATCTTTTATCTTATCCTGCTCTAAGCTTGTCAGGCGCTGCAATCGCATATCAAGAATTGCCTGAGCCTGTTTTTCAGTCAAAGAGAACCTTGATATCAATGCATTTCTAGCCTCATCAACTGTCTTTGATTTCTTAACTAGAGCCACAGTCTCATCAATGTTGTTTAAGGCTATGATCAATCCTTCTAAAATGTGAGCACGATCCTCAGCTTTTGTCAAATCAAATTCAGTCCTTTTTCTAACAACAACCTGCCTATGATTAATGAATTCCTTGATCATAATAGGCAAACTAAGCACTCTTGGCTGGTTATCAACAAGAGATAAAAGAATAATCCCAAAAGTTATCTGCAATCTTGAATGCTTAAACAATTGATTTACAACAACTTCATGGTTAGCTCCTGTCTTAAGCTCGATGACAATTCGCATGCCATCCCTGTCAGATTCATCCCGTAAATCAGAGATTCCTGTTATTTTCTTATCCTTAACAAGATTTGCAATCTCCTCAATCAACATAGACTTATTAACCTGATAAGGAATCTCATTGATGATAATCCTATTCTTATCCTTTTTTAACTCTTCAATCTTATGATTAGCCCTAACTATAATCTTTCCCCTGCCAGTCTTATAAGCTGATTTAAGACCTATAACACCTTGGATTATCCCTCCTGTAGGGAAATCTGGTCCTTTGACAAATTCCATTAATTCTTTTGATGTAGCTTCAGGATTATCAATAACATGGATAACTCCATCACATATCTCAGACATGTTATGAGGAGGAATATTAGTAGCCATACCCACTGCAATACCAGATGAACCATTTACAAGAAGATTAGGCACTTTTGAAGGAAGAACCGATGGTTCTTCAAGACTTTCATCAAAGTTTGGAACAAACTTAACTGTTTTCTTATCAATGTCAACAAGCATCTCTTCAGCTAATTTGTTTAAGCGTGCCTCTGTGTTGTGGCTAATAAGCCCATTTGAGATAAATGAATGGCAGTCACTTTTAACTTTAATTGAGAAAACTCTTTTTATACCAGCTTCTTGAATACTTACTACTTTCTCAAAAAGATAATTATAATGAAGAATATATTCAAACATACTAGTAAGATCATATCCTGTTTTAGACATGACAATATTTGTGACCTTTTGATGATTATCCCTCATATTTGTATACCTATCAAAATTATGCTTTTGTATAAACTCATGATTACATATATTCCTAATATAATCAGAAATAAATGGGACAAAATCTGTTAATGAACTGTCTTTCTGATAATTATACACCACATACTCCAACTTTTTATTCTTATAATCAAATAAGAATCCGATTTCTTTGTAAAACCTTAAAATATTTCTTTTTCCCCGAATATAAAGTTTCCAAATTAATTTGTGTTGGTCATATCTTTTAAATGTATCAATTCCAAATCTAAGCATTAAAATTTGTATTACATTAATTAATTTTTCACTTTTTGAGCAACAGATTAATTCAATCATTTTTCTTGAATAACTAATAGAACCATCTCCTTCAAAATAAGATCTTAAGAAATTAATGACAACTTCTTTTGGAGACTGTAAGATTAAATTTGGAACTTCTCGTTCTGAAGACTTAGCATGTTTAAGCCCAATATTTCTTAAAAAAGATATAGTATATCTAGAATGACATTCTAACCTATAATACTCTTTTTTCCCATAAGAACTTGGTTTTCTCTTAAATTTATGTAATTTACTATCTGGAAAAAGATTACCCCATTTTCTCTCTAATTCAACTATCCACTCTTTATCAGTATTACAAAATTCAATTTTATTTTCAGAATTACTGCCTTCTGAAATGAAAGATCCAAGAACAAAAGCTAGATCTTCATTTAAATATTTTGGAATAATCTTAATTTTTGTGGTAGTTTTAATATCAGGAGAATATTTCTCTAAATTAATTTTATTCTTTGGCCAAAAATTGTCAGATGATCTGTCAATAACAACATAATCTCCTTCAATTGTTTCTTCCATTAACTTCCATTTAAAGATTGGTTTTCCAAACTCATTTTTTTGTAAAGTTAATATAGGATGATTATAAGTTCCAGTTAGTGAGTACCCTTTACTTGTTGTCAATTTTAAAGTTTGATGTTTGCCTGAATCAAACCATTTAGAAGCTTTATGAACCTTTTTATCCTTAGAAAGAATTTTTAGATTAATATTTTCTTTATTTGATATTCCTCCAATTTGTTCTAATCCATTTTCAGTCAGAATGTAACTATCTCCTGATATACAATAACGCATCGCAGCAGGTGAATCACCATCAACACTTCCAAAATTACCCTGGCCTTTGACAAGAGGGTATCTTAATGAGAAATCTTGAGCCATCCTGACCATAGAATCATAGACAGCAGTATCACCATGAGGATGATATTTACCAAGGACTTCACCCACAATCCTTGCAGATTTCTTGAAAGGCTTGTTATGGAACATACCCATCTCATTCATAGCAAAAAGAATCCTTCTATGGACTGGTTTTAACCCATCCCTAACATCTGGAAGAGCCCTTCCAACAATAACAGACATAGAATAATCTAGATAAGAATCTTTCATCTCATCTTCAATTTCACATTTTAAAATCCTGTCAAACTCAACAGGAATTTCTTTGATTTCTTCACTATTTTCGCCTTGTTTTTCATCCATTTTTAGAGAATAAATTTGAATAAAATCTGATTAAATTTTTATGTTTTTTAGTAAAAAAGAATATGTCTAGGTTTATAAAGTTTTGCTTTCTATTATGGCAATATAAGGGCTGTATTGGTCGAATTTGAGCACTTGGAGGGGTTATAATATCTTCAAAATATGATCTTTTGCAGCAAAAGAGTGACCGCAATATACACATCTTTTCCTCTTTCCTGTAAGAATTTTAGTAGTACTTTGATAATTCATAGAATTCTTGCATTTTGGGCATAGAAGCTTAAACATCTTCATCTTCTCTTCCCCTATCCCTCTCACTGTTACTTTTATACTTTTTTTCAATTTTCTTATCCTTTTTTTCATCCTTTCCAGGCTCATAATCCAATATATCCTTTGTTGGATCCATTATCTTCTCAAATTCCTTGTCAACACCTTCCTGGAATTTTTGTTCAGGTGTTTTTTCCACTTCCTCTTTTTTTTCGAAATCTATTTCAGGAGTAATTTCCATATCTTTATCATCATCTTTATTATTATCGCCCTCTTGATCTGAATCATCCTGATCATCAGAATCATCATTATTCATTTCATCAAGATTTTCAGCATCAAATTCAAATTCATCTACTTCTTCTTTTTTTGGTTTTGAATGTTTTTTTGGTAATTTTATCTTTTTTCCAAACTCTTCATGAGATTCTCCACTATCCTCTTGTTTTTTATAATCTTTTTTTTCTTCTGGAATCTCTTTTTTTATTGACTCATGGGTTATGTTTTTCTTATGTGATATTTTATTCTCTATTCTATTTTCTTTTTCAATTTCTTTTTCAATTTTCTCACCATAAACCTCTAGGTCTCCAAGATGGTCTCCTACAACTTTTTCTCCTTCCTGATTCTCTTCGATAACTGTAATTTCAGGCTTTATATTCTCATCTATGTCTATAACATCTAGATTACCTAGCTTATCAAGATTTTCCTGCTCCTCATCCTGGCGTTGTTTGATTTCCTCAAGATGCTTATTTGCCTGCTTAACCTCTTCTTCCTTGCTTATGATCTCCTTTTCCATCTCACTAAATTTTTGAAATCTCTCTTTCATCTTTTCAGGAGGGATGTCAAAATATTCAAAGAATTTTGGAGCTAATGAGATAAGCTTTGTCCTTCCTTTCTTTTTTCTTGAAATATAATTCATCTCTTCCAAAACCTTTAAGTCATCATATGCCTTGTTTGTCCTCATCTTGATAATATCTGCCTGGAGAACAGGGGCTTTCCATGCTACAATAGCTAATGTCTCTAGTAAAGTCTTTTTCAACTCTGTCTTTGAGACAATCTTCCTAACTAAAGGAAGATGATCATCCTCTACATTAAGTTTCCAAGAATCAGGAGAATCATTAATAAGCATTATAGAAGAGTTCCTGTTTTTAAGATCATCCCTAAGTTCATCAATTGCCTCTTTAATGTCATAAGGAGGAGACTTTGTCAATTTTCTCAATTCCTCAAGAGACATCACTCTACCAGACGAGAAAAGCAATGCCTCAATTTTATGCTTTAGACTTGCCATCTTTTTTTACAAATGAGAATTTGTCACCCTGTTTTTTAATAAGATTCTGCCCAATCAAGATATCAAGGAAAGGACTTAATTCATGCTCTTTTACCCCTGTATCAGCAACCAGCTCTTTCATTTCCAAAGAATTGTTTTTTAAAGAAAGATTAATAAGATTTCTCAGGAGATTTTGAACATTTATCGTCAAATTCTTATTGCTCTGCTGGGCAATCCTAACTTCATTTGAGACCACATGAAGCCTTGCCTGAAGATCATTCAAGAAATTAGAGAATTCCTTGGCATTATACCTAAACTCTTGAGGCTCAATTATCTCAACGCTAGAGGGAAGAAAATCAAAACAGAACCAGACAAGCTTTTCAATATTTTTTGTGAGCATCTCAACTTCTACAAAAGCAGAGAACATTGATTCTTGAGGCTCAAGATCAGAAAAATCTGTATTAGTGATAATAATCTCATCTTCGTTTTTTATCCTTTCCACAACTTTTTCCATTGCATCCTTAACATGACCTTCTGGTTTTCCAAGTATCTCAATAATAACCCTGCTATTAATCCAGCCTTGTTCTAGTTTTTCTTTAGTATTTGTCATTTTAATGACTAAGTAAAAATGGGCAGTTTAAATAATTTTTGATATTAAAATATGATTTGATATTGATATAGAATATTGTTACTCCTAAGAAATACTCAATAAAGTTTTAATAAGAACAAAATTTTTATATACTTGTTAGTATATATTATAGTATAATATGGGGGGAAAATGGGATTATTTGGAAGAAAGAAAAACAAAGAGTTACCTCCATTAGATTTGCCTCCTCCACCAAAACCAATCAGGAAAGGGGATTCTAGTGGATTAAGATCATTGCCACCACTGCCAAGGTTGACACCTCCACCATTACCTGATTTAACACCTAGGAAAAAGACTTCTTTTTTACAATCATTTAAAGGAAAGGAAAAAAGAGAAATTGAACTACCTCCTCTACCTGAACTTGAACCAAATATAGGAAGACTTCAATTGCCTGAGATGCAGCCATTACCTGATTTCAATCTTAAGAAAATAGGAGAAAGAAAAAAAGAAATGTACCCAGAATTGCCTCCTCTACCTAAAGTTGAACCAATGACAAGAGGCATTAAGAGCAATAAAGAGATGCCAGAATTACCTCCACTCCCTGAGATACCACAATTTGAGGAGAAAAGACTACCTCAATTACCAAGATTGGATATTCCAGCAAAAGAGAAGAGGTTCAGTCTTGGAAAATTAACAAAACCAAAAGAGCTAAAGCATTATGAACATCCAGAGCCATTAGAGCAAATGCCAGGACCAATAATGGAGAAAAGGAAATTTGAGGATATGGGACCTTTATTTGTAAAAACTGATGATTATAAAGAGATAATGAAAAATATAAGAGATGTAAGAGTAAAAATCAATGAGTCAGACCAAATATTATTGAACCTAAATGAAATAAAAAACCAGAAAAAGAAGGAATTTGACAAAATCCATGATCAACTAGAAGATATCCAAAGAAAATTAGTATATATTGACAAAGCAGTTTTTGGGGGTTAAAGAATGAATCCAAGCAGAAAAGCAGATGTGTTCATCAAAATAGAGGAATACAAGGATATACTTGACATCATCAACATTATCCAAAGCAAGATCAAACATGCAAGAGGAGTCCTTAACAGGGTGAATGAACTAAAAAATCAGGAAGATTCTGAACTAGAAGACTGGAAGATATCCCTTGATGAAGTGGAAAAAAGAATAGAATTCATCGACAAGGTCTTGCTTGAACCTGAGACATTATAAAATGGCAGAAGAAATGTTCTTTGTAGGAATTCCAAATCCAAATGAGATTAGGAGATATCTTCTAGAGTCATCCAAATCAATGATACAGTCATTGAAGAAATATGAAGAACTGAAAAAGATCAGAGAAGAGAAAGTCCTGCAGATGAACAAATTCAACCAGATAATGAAACAGATTGACCTTCTTAACAAAAGACTGAAAAAAGAATTTCCAAAAATAAATGTAAGATTACCATCTATAAGCTTGAGTGAAGGAGAAAAAGTAGTTGTCAAGAAAGTAAAAGGAGGGGAATTAGACCAACTAGAGGATGAGCTTTCAGAGATTGAAAATAAACTTAATAGTTTGAGCTGAGTTCTTTATTTTATAAGAAAGTTTAAAAAAGAGTAGTGGTTTTTTCTTTTATGATATGAGGGAATGCGTTAATATTTTTTCCAATGAAAAAATCCACTTATTCCCTCATTCGCTTCGCTCATGAGGGAATGCCGGAGTGGTCAAACGGGACAGTATTTTATGCAATCAAATGCAAAATTGTCTAAACTCAAGTCATTGAGTAATGAGGTCTAGAAATGGATCGATGAATAACTCTTGTTGGCCATCTGTTGGCTTAGTGCCTACGGGGGTTCGAACCCCCCTTCCCTCATTTTTTTATTTTTTCTATTCTTCTATAACCAATATTATTAAATATTGTTCAGGAATTATTTCTATTATGAGAGATGTGACATTAGTTTATCTAGTTAAAGGGGAGCAGATCCTGCTTGGGATGAAGAAAAGAGGGTTTGGAAAAGGAAAGTGGAATGGGATTGGTGGAAAACCTGATTCTGAAGAAGGGCTGTTGAAATGCGCTATCAGAGAAGCCAAAGAAGAGATTGGTGTTGATCTAAGCGAGGAGAACCTGAGAAAGGTCGGTGAGCTTGACTTCTTTTTCACAAATGCTCCAAAAGGAGAAGAGTGGGACCAGAAAGTCCATGTTTATTTGATTGATAAATGGAAAGGTGAGCCAATTGAAACAGAAGAGATAAGACCAGACTGGTTTGATGCCAAGGACCTGCCATTCAGCTCAATGTGGGCAGATGACCTGCATTGGATGCCATTGGTCCTATCTGGGAAGAAAGTTAAGGCAACATTTACTTTTGGAGAAGATAATGAACAAATCATCAAAAAAGATGTCAATATAGCAAAAACAAATGAGTTCTAATCAGCTGATAAAAACATAAAGTTTTAATACAATTAAAATAAAAAAACAATTAATCACCAAAAGATTGGTTAGAAAAGAATAAAACTAAAATCATATAGGATAATCTGGGAAAAAATGGATTCTGGAAAACAAAAAAAGAACATAATTGAAGAGTGCTACAAGCAGGCAATAGAGACAATCAGAAAGTGCTCAAACAAAAACGGACTGTATGCATCAGGCGGAATAAGAGGATATAATGCTGTATGGGCAAGAGACAGCATGATCACGCTGATAGGGGCAAGCCTTGTAAATGACAAAAGAATAAGAGAAACATACAAGAAATCAATAATCCTTCTAGCAAAGCACCAGAGCAAAAGAGGACAGATACCAAATGCAGTGGACATATTCAGCGAAAGGAAGCCACACGTCGATTTTGCATCAATCGACTCATCCCTGCTGTTCATCATAGGCCATCATTATTACATGAAAAGATACAAAAAAAATCCATTGCCAAAAAAATATCAAAGCTCGATAAAAAAAGCACTCACTTGGCTGCAATACATGGACACTGGAGAGAATGGGCTTCTTGTACAACTGCCGACAACAGACTGGCAGGACGCATTTCCACATAAATATGGATATACAATAAACACACATGCACTCTATTATAAAGCACTGCAAATTACAGGAAACAAAAAAGAAGCCAAAATAGTCAAATATATGATAGATGAAAAAAAAGACACAAAGCTTTGGACAGGGGATTATTATGCATCGTACAGGTGGAAAAACCACAACAAGTACAAAGAGATTGGAGAATGGTTTGACACCCTTGGAAACCTGTTCTCAATAATATTCGACCTTGCAGACAAGGATAAGGCCAAAAAAATATTGAAATACATTGAAGACAAAAAGATAAACAAACCTTACCCTGCAAAGGCAATATTTCCGCCAATAAAAAAAGGATCAAAAAACTGGCATGAATATTTTGAAGACTGCGATGCAAGGAATCCTAACAGTTACCTCAATGGAGGGATATGGCCATTTATCGGCGGAGTGTATGTACTTAGCCTAATAAAATTAGGAAGGATTCAACAAGCTCAGAAAGAGCTAACAAATCTGGCAGAATCAAACCTCAAAGGAAATTTCCCAGAATGGATACATCCTGTAACAAAAAATACTTATGGGAACCTGCAAGCATGGGATGCAGGCATGTATATACTTGCATACAATTCATTAAAAAAGAAAAAGGTCTTACTCTAAATCATTCTAAATCAGATTTTTATTCTAAATTAAATTTTTTCTTTGTAATATCAACCATCTTCTGAGATATATGCCTGTAATCAAAATTATTTTTCGCATGCTCTCTTGCATCTCTTCCCATCTTCTCCCTCAGATCATCATCTGTCAATAATTTCAATATATGTTCCTTTAAGTCATTGACATCAGCCCTGTAAGCAAATGTCTTAGGCTCCTTAAACTTGATGATCTGCTTCTTCTTAAACCCCATTGATGGATAAACCCATTCCTCATTAAGCATGATCTCCTCTGATACACCAGCAAGAAGGCCAGTCTTATTATGGATTATTGTCTCTGAAGGCCCCATCTTGTTTATTGAAATCACTGGCTTTCCGCATGCCATTGCCTCAACCTGAATCATCCCAAAACCCTCAATCCTTGAAGGCGCTGCATAGATATCAGCAGAATTCAAAACATGCTTCATAAAATCCTGTGAGAAGATATCATTTACAAAAATAACCTTGTCCCTAATACCCAAATCCTTGGCTAACTGAATTTCCTTTTTTCTCCATTGGTTTGCACACCTGCTAGGCCATGACTTGCACAAATATTTCCAGTCAGTGAACTCTTTGTTCACTTCAGCCAATGCCTTGATCATCTCCTGAGCACCTTTTGATGTCACATCACCGCCGACAGTCAATATCATCTTCTCATCCTGTTTTATCTTAAACATCTCCCGGATAGCCTGATTAAATTCAGGATTCTCAGTAGGCTGAAAGGAATCAGTATCAATCCCTATAGGCATTGGAATCATCTTGCTGACATCAACACCATCCCTCTTATACACCTGCCTGACCCATTCACTCGTGGTAAACATCAATTCAAGATTATTAAATTCTTCCTGATAATTTGCAACCCATCCGTCGGCATTAAACCATGGAACAGGCTTAACCCCATATTTCAAAGGCTCGCTGATTATTTCAGGGACATTTCCCCAAAAACCCATACCAAATGCCACATCTGGCTTAAGCTTGTTAAGGTACACCCTTTTTTGGATGCTTTCCCTAAAATGACAAGGCACTGCAATATTCCCTGAATTAACAATACCTTTGTATAACAGATCTCCCTGAAGGCTCTGGCCATCAGCCTCTGGTGGATAAGCATATAGAACTATACATCTCATTGTAACACCTGAAAAGATTCTATATCTCTACAGCTTAAAGATTCAAAGCTGTTCTTTGTAAATCCATACATGTTTTCAATCATTTTTTTCTTGATTTTGACTTCTTTATTTTTTAAATTTATAAATATTTCTGCTTTCTTGCTTGGATAACAAGATTTTCCTTTTTTTTCATAAGAAAATAGAAAAATTTTCTCAGCTGACAAATCTTTTTTCTTAACCATCTCCAACACAGCATTATTAACATCCTTATGCCTCTTATGACCATATTCGCCATTACTGCCGTGTGTAAAAATATAATCATAGTTTTTATCACAATATTTTTTAATCCTGTTTATAACCTCAGAAGGATCAATATCATCCAAGGTTTCATCTTCAAGATCTGAAATAAAGCATTCTGCACCCAATGAACTGCAAACTTTCAAGAATTTAGGGGCTCTGTCCCTGTCATGTTCCCTGCATAAGCTCAGTATTGTCAAGTTCCAGTTAGAGATATTTCTATTAAGAAATCCACCCATCCATATTGTCTCATCATCTGGGTGTGCAACAATCACTAGCACTTTTTTTTTCAACATGAACAAATAATTTCTTCTAGCTCATAAATCTTTCTATTATCCAATCATTATCAAAAAATATTTAAACTAATCACTAAATTTAATCAATCATGCCAATAGAAATAAGATCAATCGGCGGATATGATGAGGTCGGCAAGAACTGCACAGCCATCAAGATAGATGATGAGGTTGTAATATGCGATATGGGACTTCATCTTGAGAATTATATCAGACTTACAGAGGATGAAGATATCATAAATATATCTCCAGCTGAGCTTATCAAGGAAAAGGCTGTACCTGATATAACACAGATCAAGGAATGGCATAAAAAAGTGATTGCAATAATCCCAACACATGCACATCTTGACCATATAGGAGCAGTACCATTTCTTGGAAATTATTTCAAAGCACCAATCATCTGCACGCCATTCAGCGCAGCAGTGCTACAGGCAATACTGACTGATGAAAAGATACATCTTAACAATAAAATCAAAGTGCTGAATGCTGGATCGACAATAAAAATATCCAAGAATATAAAAATAGAATTCATAAACATGACACACTCAACCCCACAGACAGTCATGGTTGCAATCCACACAAAATATGGAATTGTACTATATGCAAATGATTTCAAGTTTGACATCTACCCTACACTTGGACAGAAAACAGATTTTGCAAAACTAAGGGAATTAGGCAACAAGAACATTTTTGCTTTAATTGTTGAATCAACCTATGCTCCTGAAGCGATAAAGATGCCTTCAGAGGCAGTGGCAAAAGAGATGCTGAGAGATGTGATGATTGGAACAGAATCAAAAGGGAAAACTATAATTGTGACAACATTCTCATCCCATATTGCCAGACTAAAATCAATAATTGAATTCGGGAATAAATTAGGAAGAAAGATAGTATTTCTTGGAAGGTCACTATCAAAATATACTAATGCAGCAGAATCAATCAAACTAGTCAATTTCTCAAAAGAGGTAGATATAGTCAGGTTCAGCTCAAAGATCAAAAGAGAACTTAAAAAAATTGAAAAAGATGGAAAAGAGAAATATTTATTAGTTGTCACAGGACACCAAGGAGAGCCAAAAGCAACACTTTCAAAGATTGCAAGAGGAGAATTCGGATTCAGGCTTGATCCTGGAGATCATGTAATCTTTTCCTGCAAAACAATCCCAACCCCTACAAACATAAAAAACAGGGAGGATTTAGAAAATGACTTGAAAAGGTATGGAGTCAGGATCTTCAAAGACATCCATATAAGCGGGCATGCAGGAAGAGAAGACTTAAGGGATCTAATCTCTTTGGTCAAGCCAAAACACTTGATTCCTGCCCATGGTGACCAAAGAATGACAAAAGCATTATATGATCTTGCCATAGAGATGGGATATGATAAGAATTTTGTACATATAATGAGGGATCTTAATCATCTAAAACTGGAATGATTATAAATTCTCACAATAAGTTCATAGATTCTTTAAAATAATAAACTATATAAATAAGGATTGATATCTTAAATAAAAGGGGGGTTAAAGGAGGATATAATGAGATTAACGCTTGCAGAACCAAAATATCTTAAAGACAGTATCTCAATCATTTCTGAGCTAGTAAATGAAGCAAGATTCAAGGTGACCAAAGATGCAATTGAACTGGTTGCAATGGATCCTGCAAATGTAGCAATGGTAATCTTCAAGCTATTTTCCAGCACATTCACAGAATATGACCTTAAAGAGGAAACTGAAATAGGACTGAACCTGGACAATCTCAAACAAGTGCTCAGAAGGGCAAGCCCAAGTGACATGATAACACTTCAATTAGGAGAGGACAACAGGCTAATGATCCAGTTGAAAGGAACATCAACAAGGACTTTCAGCATACCAACAATTGATTTGGATGAAAAAGACCAGAAAATACCTGACCTAAAGTTTGGGGCAAAATTGACGACAAGCGCATCAATATTCAATGAAGCAATAGAAGATGCTGATATAGTAGCAGAGTCTGTAAGCTTTATTGCACAACCAAAAAAGATGGTCATTGTAGCTGAAGGTGACTTGAGCAAGGCAAATATTGAGATAAATGAAGATGACAATACAAAGATTGAGGTTGAGGGAAACTCAAAGGTCAAGTCAAAGTATTCTATTGAGTATCTGAAAAAGATGATCAATGGCAGCAAGATAGCAGACACTGTGACTGCATCATTCCATAAGGATTATCCATTAAGACTGGATTACAATACTATAGACAAAGTAAACCTAAGTTTTATTTTGGCTCCTAGGGTTGAGAATGATTAGATTGATTGGTTAATCAATTGATCCTATTTAGATTCTTTTATTTAAATTAATTCTTAAATTAATTTTTTCAATCAACATTGTTATTTTAATATTCTCATTCAATCATATCTTATTCAATCAGATTTAGCCAAAAGACCAGTAGTCCTTGCCCTGTCAAAAGCAAATCTTAGGAACAAGAACATTATCAAAAGGAAGATAATATCGATTATCAAAGCATACAACAACCAGAAATAATTGATTGTATTATTTGAGATGACACTTCTCAAGCTTTCAAAAATGTAAGTAGTGGGCAAGACCTTTGCAATCGGGACAGCCCAATCAGGCAGCGCGCTCAATGGATAAAATACACAGCTAAATGGCTGGATAACCCAGACAACTGACCATGCCAATACCTGGATCCTTTTTCCATATATGAATATCAAAGCAGTTACAAACAAACCCATAGCCCAACCAAACAAAGACAATAATACAATTGATATCACAATAAAATATAAAGGGATAGTAAACAGATTAAATGAATAGATGACAAATGCCAAGAAAGTGAGGACTACAAAGGTTATCAATGCCCTGAAAAAACCTAACAATATAACTGATATAACCTGTTCTGATATCTTTATCGGAGAAGAGAATACATGATACAGATTTCTGGACCAAAAATCCTCTAAAATATACACTGCAATGTCCTGGGATGACCTCCAAACAAATAACCATAAGATTATTCCTCCAAGGAACATGGATAAAAGATTATAACTAGAAAGATCCCTGATATAAGCGCTTGCAAATCCCCATACAATCAGATCAATCAAAGGCCAATAAAAAATATCAAAGATCCTATCTAGACTGTTTATAGTGATATAATAGTATTTCAATAATAATGCATTAATCCTGTATAACTTCATTTTCTCTCCTTGCAAACTTTATGAAAATATCATCTAAAGTGGGCTTTTTGATGTGAAGATCACTTAATAAGAATCCTTTTGAAAAAATCTTGTTCATGATCCTGTATATCTGATCTTTTTCATAAGACACTTCAAAGACCAGAGTGTGATTCTTCTGAAACAAAACATCAATATTCTCGTCTTCAAGGAATTTCTTAAGGCCAAGAACATCCTTTTTCACACTTATCTCTATAGTTGACTTTTTAATTGATTTCTTAAGCTGATCAGATGTTGCAATCTGAATTATCTTCCCTTTTTCCATGAAAGCAATCCTATCACAAAGCTCTTCCACTTCATACATGTAATGAGATGTGAAAAGGATTGTGCAACCACTTTCTTTTTGATATTTCTTGATGTATCTCCTAGTTTTCTCTGCAATATCTGGGTCAAGACCAACAGTGCATTCATCTAAGAATAAAACCTGAGGATCATTGATCAATCCTTTGCAAAGCACAACCCTTGTCCTTTCACCTGAACTCAAGGATATCAATTTTGTATTCGCAAGCTTGACAAGATCAAATTGTCCTATCAGATTGTTTATCTTCTCCTTATGATTTTTTACATTGTATATTTTAGCATAAATCAAAAGATTTTGCCTAACTGTAAGGACATCAGACAAAGGATAATATGCAGTGCTTACATTAACTTTATTTTTAACCTCTTCCCAATCTTTTTCAGGATCTAATCCCATGATCCTGATATTGCCCTGATCCTTTTTCAAAAGGCCTGTCAGAATATTGATTGTAGTTGTCTTTCCTGCTCCATTAACTCCTAAAAGGCCAAAAATCTCTCCTTTCTTGACAGAGAAAGATATGTTGTTGACAGCAGTAATCCTATTTGAACCTCGACCATATGATTTTTTCAGATTCCTGACTTCTATATCAAACATCATAACAATGTTTTTAATTGTCGATTTATAAGATTATCGTAAAATTCAAGATTTAATCAAAAGATTTTTATGTTCATATTATAAACCTGGGCATTGGTGATACTATTAACAATGCTATTGAAAAAATAAGAGAATGGGCTTTGATAGACATAAAAAATATGGATGCAATCCAAAATAGGATAAAGAATATTGAAGGCAAAGAGGATCAAATAATCGTAATGCAGAAAGATGGGATTGAGATAAAATATAAAATCATATTATCATTAGAGGATATTGAAAATATAATAAAGAACTGTGGGAAAGAGGAATATCTCTCTATTATCACACTAAATAACAAGGAAAATATCAAGATAATGAAAGGCAAATGGAAAATATTGACTGATTATCAAAATATTTCAATATGGTTTGTCAATCCAGACTCTAAAAATGAGAGGAAATGGATAATCAAGCCATATCTCCATAACAGGATATGTGACCCTGCCAGCCTAGAAATTGGATTTAATGGAATGGCTGAAAATGTGGATTTCACAAGTGAGAAAGAATTTATAGATAATCTTTAAAAAGAAGAGGAAATTATAGTACATTATTCTAGCTGTCATATCTTACAGACATCTGGACTCAAAGGGAGCCTATATTATCAATAGGGCTGTGCCCAGTAAATAATTAGTTCCCACAGTCTGGATGCGTAAAAAGAGTGGCAGCAGAACATTTGTTCTAAAAAGATATAATATTATAATCAAGCAAATGATTAAGAAATAAGAGAAAAAAAGGAAAGAAAATCTAATCTACTTCTTGAGAAGACCCTTCTTCTCCGCCATAGCTAGGGACAGCACTCTTGCTGATAATCATGACATCACCAATGCTCTTAACAAGCTGATGAGGCACGATTACTCCTTTAGCATTGCCTAAGACCTTTGCCAAAAATGATGTTTTTGTAGCTTTAATACGCCAACCAGTGACCTTATTCTGGGTGAGCATAGACTCTTCTACATCTCCAAAATAGTCTCCAGTGTCAGTAAATACTCTCATATCAAATGTTTCAGTAATTCTCTTGAGTTTTAACATAATATCACCCTGGTTTTGTATATATTGATAAATATTAATATCCTCCTATAATAAATGCTTAAATATATAAATATTTCTAAACTTCAATAATACCTATGAAGTATAAAAACCTGATATTGATAGGAACAAGCCATATTGCACAAGAATCCCTTGATACAGTAGAACTTGTGATTAATAAGGAAGATCCTGATATTATTGCATTAGAGCTTGACAAATCCAGATTCTACTCTTTGATAGAGGAAGAAGAAAGGCATGTAAGGATACGGGATATATTCAAGATTGGGTTGAAAGGATGGCTTTTTGCATTGATAGGAGCATGGGCTGAGAAAAAACTAGGAAATATGGTAGGTGTAAGTCCTGGATCAGAGATGATATTGGCTGCAAAATTAGCAAAGAAAAAAAGGAAAAAGATAGCCCTAGTTGACCAAAACATCAAGATAACACTGAAAAGGCTGTCCAAAAAAATCACATGGAAAGAGAAATGGAATTTTATAGTTGATATTGTAAAAGCAGCAGTTTTCAGGAAAAAAGAGATTGAGTTTGACCTGACAAAAGTTCCTTCTAAAAAAGTGATAAATCAACTTGTGGGCAAGATCAAGAAGAGGTATCCGAACATATATCTAGTCCTGATAAAGGAAAGGAATCATTTTATGGCAAGGAAACTAAAGGAATTGATGGACAAGAATGAAGATAAAAAGATAGTTGCTTTGGTTGGGGCAGGGCATGAAGAAGAGATAATTGATATTATAAAAAAGATAGAGAAAGGGTGGATTACTTATACAAATTAGTAAAATGCCATAACATTCGCAAATTTTATATACCTATATTCTAAAGAAGATAATATGTATGGATTAATTGACCTAATAGACAAGGTGAAGAGATATTTCTGGTTCAGTTTTGACGAGATCAAAGCAGTGATAATCACAATATTGGCACTTACATTCATAGTAGGATTCAATGATGGAAGGGCAACAAGTGCCTTAGACGCGTATTGGGCATATAACCTAGCAATCTCATTTGTTGTAGTTGTAATTGTTGTAATGGTACATTTGACAGGACAAAGGATTATTGGACTGCATAGTGGATTCAGGGTAGAATACAAGATATGGTGGTATGGAATAATATTAGGAATAGTTGTTGCATTAGTCACAAGAGGAAATATCTGGCTGGCAATACCAGGAGGAATATACATGCATCATCTTGCTATACACAGACTTGGATATTTCAGATATGGAACAAATACTTTAGCAATGTCAATGACAGGATTAGCAGGATCATTAGCAAACATAATTTTAGCTACAATGATATGGAGTCTAGAAAGCATATTTGGATTGCCAATATTATCAATTCCAATCTTAGACAAGTTGATCCTATTTTCATGGATATATGCACTACTAAATCTTTTACCAATCCCTCCATTAGATGGAGCATTAGTATTATTCAGGTCAAGATTAACATATATGTTTATTTTTGGATCAGTATTAGGATATGCTATCTTCCTATTATTCAATATACAATCAATCATTTTAGGACTTTTAGTAGGAGGTTTGGTATGGCTGATATATTACTTATTGTTTGAAAAAGGTGCATGGGATCTTAAGTATGTATAATAAATAAGTTAAAATTATGAATTAATTACAATTGATAAATATTCAAAAGAAAATGAACAAGAAAGGAAAATTTGATATGTGGTTTGGTTGGCCAGAGGTCTTATCCATTCTGCTATTGATAATTGGATTTATACTATCTATAACTGCACAATCTGCAGTCATGATATACCTGCTCGTCTTCCTATCAGGGCTATTTTTTGGAAGACTCTGGTTCATGATACAGAGACAGATAAAGATGCCATGGTCTATAGTGATATTCTGCTTTTTATTAGGATATCTGCTTGGAGCATTTTTAACAAGATATGGGGATGCTAGAATAATAATACTGATATTTGTGATAGGGATCATGACAGGATATTACCTGCATGCAAAAAAAATCATATCTTCCAGAGGATATGCCTAAATTGTAATAGAGTGACAATAATTATATAAAACAAAAGAATTTACTTGTTCTAGTCTATAATGATAAAAAACTTCACACCCAGATTGTATCAGGAGACAATATTCAATTCCTGCACAATGAAGAATACACTAGTTGTGCTGCCTACAGGAATGGGAAAGACAAACATATTCCTGATGCTGGCAGCATACAGACTTGGACAATACCCAAAAACAAAAATTCTTTTTATCGGCCCTACAAGACCATTAATTGACCAATACTACAATGTTTTCAAAGAGCACATGGAAATTGAAGAAGACAAGATGGCAATATTCACAGGGATGGTCAAACCAGAGAAAAGAGCTGAGCTTTGGGAAAAAAGCCAAGTAATTTTTTCAACACCTCAAGGACTAGAAAATGATATTATCACAAAAAGGATCAAGCTTGAAGAAGTCTCACTTCTTGGAGTTGATGAAGCACATAGGGCAACTGGAAATTATGCTTATGTTTGGATAGCAAAACAATATGAACAAATTTCAAGATTTCCAAGAATTCTTGCTTTGACAGCCTCGCCAGGAACAGATATGGAAAAAATACAGGAGATATGCAAGAATCTTTTTATTGAAGACATTGAAGCCAGGACAAATGAAAGCG
>JBDROB010000074.1:0-4375 GCA_043810355.1 Candidatus Woesearchaeota archaeon | reverse complement strand
AATTTTTTCAAGGATAAAATTCCTGTTCCTAAAATCAGCGTTTTTGACAAATCCAAAAGTATTTATGGCAAATTTTTCATGATTTACCCCAAGATTGAGGGTGATAATCTGTATGCAAAATGGCATTTATTGAGCAATGACCAGAGGAAAATTATGATCAAACAACTTTGCGATATTCTGAAAGTCATCAACAAATCGCCATACGATGAATTTCTGCAAAAGTTTGATGTAAATTTTTCGGACAACTGGCACGATAAGATACTCAACCAAATCCAAAACTCATTAACAAAAATTGAGGAAAAGAAACTTCTGTCCTCAGAATTTATCAAAGTCATCAGAAAATTTATAGACGACAATCATCATGTTCTAAAAGAGCAAAAACTTGCACTCGTATATTGGGACGCTCACTTTGATAACATTCTCGTTCAAGATACAAAGATTGTCGGAATTTTAGATTTTGAAAGGACAGAAGTTTCTTCAATGGATTTCGTTTTGGATATCGTCAAAAGAATGGTTGAGTACCCGAAAAAGTATATGTCCGAAAAATTTGAAAAATTTGCCAAAAAAGAAGATTATGCTCATCTCTTAGATTGGTTTCAGGAATTTTATCCAGAACTTTTTGAATTTGAAAATTTGGATAAGAGGTTAGATCTATACACTGTTGAACATGATTTAGACACTTTGATTTGGTATCCTGACTCTGTGGAAGTGAAACAGATGATAGCTAAAACAGTAAAGTATGATAGCCCCACTTTTTAGAATTATGGACGGCACACTCTCAAACGCTTCGGGGGCGCTGCGCTTTCGCTTCACTGCGTTACGCTCACCCTCGTATAACAAGGGATATACGGTTCGGGGCTCGGCTCGCCCCTCACCCAAATTTGGCGGCGGTATGTCGCTTCGCTCCAAATTTTACCGCCACCAAACTTCGTATATCCCTGACGTTATACACAATCGTCGTGTCTATTAATTAGAATGGGATTGCCACCAACTAAACACCACAGATAGTCTTCATTATTGTTCCATCTACTGCAACAGTATAGACTATTTCATTTCCATGACTTTCTTCTGCAAAAACGTTGTAGAAGACATTATTGAGTTTTGATACACTCTTTACTTTAATTCCCTGCACCTTTCCATAAAGTGTACCTTCTTCATAACCCTTGCCTATTTGCTCATCCAAATATGTTTGTACAATAGATATTGCTTCTTCTTCACTAGCAATAATAATTCCTTCACCTTCATATAAAATACGGTCTGGACTTTCTTCACACCAACACAAATCTACCATACAATCAAACAAACCACAAACATCATATTCATATTCCTTACATGATACTGGGAATTGAGCAGATTCAATACCTTTGTAGAAAGCCAAATCTTCCTTTCCAAGCCATTCACAAGAGCTAGCAAATAATAATACCATTATTAAAAATCCAAATAATATTTGTTTTTTCATTCTAGCACCTCTAATTGAATTATTTTATTATCTTTATCAAAAGAGGTTATCTTAAATATGGTCTTTCCTGGATTTAAACTGATTTCTTCTGATTTTAAACCATCATCCTTAATCAATCTTCTTAATACTAAACCATGTTTCTCTCCCAATTCTTTTGGAACAGCATATATTGTGATAAATGTATCTAGTTTATACATTTGATTAATATCTTCCACTGTATATATTTTGTCTTCCATCATTCTACCTGTATAATAAAATGAAAATTCAGGATAATCCTGAGTGTTTTCTATCGTGAAGACAAAATCAGGAGAAGGCCCTATTCCCCCAGTCCTATTACATCCAATTAACATTAACATGCTTAAAATTACAACAATTACGATTATTTTTTTCATTTTTTTAATTCCAGTACCATCTTCTTATTTTCTTCATCAAAAGAGGTTATCTTTAATACAGTCTTTCCTTCTTTTAAAATAACCTCTTGTGAAGCTATACCATCTTTCTCTACACGATTTCTATTAGCTGACTCCTTGGGTAAAGCATATACAGTAATATGGGTATCAAGCTTATACACCCTATTAATCTCTCCTAATTTTATATCACTTACACCAAGAGCAGTGCCCAGATAATAAAATAAAAAATCCGGGTAGTTTTCAGTACCATCAAGCACAAAACAATAACTTCCAGCAGGACCCATTTCACCACCTGTACATTCATCATAAATAGAAGATCTACCGCATCCTGCAAGTAAAAAAGACAAAATTATCACACACAATATTAGAATAAGTTTCATTTTTTCTCCTCTTCCTTAACTTCATTGATCCATTCATCAGCTGTTTCTTCACCATAATCTTCAACAAGTAAAGGTCTTATTTTTTCCAAGCATTCATCAACTGATATATTTAATCCTGTTTCCTGTATGTTTTGATTACATATTATAGGAGGATATTCCAGAACCCATCTACAAACTTCCTGCCAAGGGATATCAGTCTCATCAACAAGTTCAGTACATAGTTGTATATATTTGTCTGCTTTAGCATTAGCAATATGACAAGTTTGAGGATCCATAGCTTCAATAGGTCCTCCTAAAGCACCCAAGCCACAGAAATATACTGGTCGTTCTTGGTTGAAATAAATAAACCCTAAAATAATAATTAAAATGATTATTATCCCGCTTATTAAATACGATTTTTTCATTTTATTCACTTTTAATTTTTTTAATTTTCAAACTTTGATATTCCATATTCAATATTCTATACCCTCACCACATTCAGCAACCTGTTTTGTTGCTTCTCTCCTTACTTCACCATTATTTGTAAACACAATCCTGTGATACCATATTGTAACAATACCTTCCGAATTCATATCAAACCCTTCATAAACAAAGCCTTCTTCAGTTTGAGTTATTGTTGAGTTTACTTCAGGCACCTCATCTATTAGAAGCACACATTCTTCATCAGTATCCCATGTTGCACGTTTTTCTAATACATCAAACAGCTCAAGATCTGAATATTGTACAAAATACAGATATTCTTCCAATGCTTCCTTGCTGTCTATTGGTTCAAATATATCAGAGAAGTAATGATCAACCCTAAAATTCTCAAATAGTGCTATCAGCCTTCCGACCAAGTTTTCATCTTGCTTATACACTAACAAATCTGCAATATAACTGTTTGGATGCATAACATCATATTTACAATCGACTATTAACCTAAACAATACTTTTTTTGGCTTAAGATACTCAAACTCTTTCTTTTTGATTTCTGGCTTTTCAAAACATTCAAGACCAACACCAACTAAAGCCATTCTTTTGACATAATATTTGTAAAGCTTGAGGATAAGATCATCTGATATTTCTTTTTCTCCAATTTCAATGCTTATTGGGCTGTTAATCTCTCCTAATATCTCTTCTTTTTCTTCAGAACTCATGCACTTGTTTTCTATACAAGAACAATCATAAGGTCCTGCACAAGTAGCAATTTCAGCTCCCTTGCAAATCTCTTCCAAATTAAGGCAACCACAACAGCTATAGTGGCAATCAGAATCAACTTCGCAAGACCTGTTACAATCATCTGAGCCTCCCAGATAACAGGATCCTTCCTTGTTCAAACTATAATCACAACCAATAATAAACAGAGCTAATATTAATATAATAATGAGGATTATTTTTTTCATTTTTTCTTATTATACCTCCATTTTCTCCCATTCGAATGTTACAACTGAATTTGGGGCTATTGGATCATTTGTTCGTTCTTCCACAACAGAAAGAACATACAATTTAACATAATCTCCTTCTTTTGTCCTCATACAATAAGTATGGCCAATTTTCATTGGCTTCATATAATCATATCCAACAATTTCTATAGGGCATGTGACTTCATCCATTGTTTTTTCTCCCATATCAATTTGAATATTCAAAACCATGGTATTTCCAGAATGATCATCAATATATTTAAAGTTAAACATCTTATCATAATAAACTAAGTCATAATCTTTATAATCAGAAAATGAAGAAGGAAGATATATCTTGCTAACTTTCTGATTTGAAAAATCATAAGCACCCTCAAAACCATTATGCCCTGGATTGGATTTAAGTGTTACTTCAATAGGAGAATCTGAAATTATTTGATTATCTTGTTGACTTAAAGAATTATTATTACAACCAACTAATATTAACATACCCAAAATTCCAATAATTAGTATTATTATTTTCATTTTAACCCCTTTGCAATTTGTTCATATCTTTCTTTTGCTACTTTGTATTCCTTGTATGCCTGTTGTGCTTCAGGCGTATCACCTTTTCCTTCAGACATTAATTCTGTTAACTTATTGTAAGCTTCAATATATTCCTGGTAAGCTGCTGTAGTAGTTTCAGTAGTAATTTCATTTTCTTCGTTTATATTATTATTATTATTATTA
>JBDROB010000073.1:0-15648 GCA_043810355.1 Candidatus Woesearchaeota archaeon | reverse complement strand
AGCACAAATAGTAATGGGGGAGGGGAAAAAAGAATATAGAAAAAACACCAGACCCACCACTAAACAACAAAACAACACCTTAATTTTTCTCAAAACCAAAGAATCCCAAGTTATAACCACACATACAATCGGAGATACTGACAAAAACGAAAGATTTATATATCTTAATACACATCCTTGTTTTAAGGTGAATTTTAAGATTTCTTAAGATTAAAAATGGAACACAAAGAGCTTAAAACAGGCACAACTACTGTAGGAATAGTATGCAAAGGAGGCATTGTATTAGCTGCAGACAGAAGAGCTACTTCTGGTTTTCTAATAGCACATAAAAAAGCAGATAAGATACATAAACTGACAGAAAATGTTGCTGTCACAATAGCTGGGACTGTATCAGATGCACAATTATTGATAAGATATTCACAGTCTGAACTAAGGCTAAAGAAGATAAGAACAGGAGAGGATGTGACTGTAAAGGATGCAGCCAATCTTGTAGCTAGGCTAGTATATTCAAACATAAGGAAATTTAGCACAATACCAGGGATTGCTCATTTTCTATTAGGTGGATATGACAAGACTGGATTATACCTTTATGATCTTTACCCTGACGGATCAATTGAAATGTGCGATGATTATATATCATCTGGATCAGGTTCTGTCATGGCATATGGAGTTTTAGAGACTTTATACAAAAAAGATATGTCAATCGAAGAAGGTATCACATTAGCAGCAAAATGCATCAATGCTGCAATCCAGAGAGATGCAGCTTCAGGAGAAGGATTTCAAGTGATTACAGTCACAAGTGAAGGAGTGAAGACAGTAGTTGACAAAGAATTAAGAGTCAAGGCAGAAGCTTAAATAACCCAATAAGATAAATATTTTTTATATGTCAGAAATATACCACTGGCCTGCATGACCAGTGGACAATAGTCCACAATCCATTTTTGGAAGGCGGTATATTTCTGAGCATGCTCAAAGTCAGCAGGGTGAGCGAAGCGAACATGCCACCATTCTATTGACTGGTGGTTCCTGCCGACTTTGACCAAATATAAATATTTTCTTTTTTTTAAAAATGAAAAGCTAGATCTAATTTGAACATAATGAGGATATAAGATATTACAATGAAAAACGGAAACAATTCAATACTAAAGGAAGTAATGACACATATACCTGAAGACAAGATATCAGATGCTGGATTTGAAGGGGCAAATATTGTCCTATATACTAAGGACAAGGATTTTTTCTTCAATAACAATGGATTGATAAAAGAGATAGTGGATGACATAAAGAAAAGAGTAGAGCTAAGGCCTGATCCAAGCATAACAATGGAGATGGAAAAGGCAGAAAAAAAGATCAAAAGCATCCTTCCAAAAGAATCAAATGTCGCTCAGATAATATTTGATCCACAAAGATCAAGAGTGATAATTGAAGCAGAAAAACCAGGCATTGCAATCGGAAAGCATGGGTCATTGCTCAAAGAAATAAAGGAAAAGACATTATGGATGCCATATATTAGGAGAACACCTGCGATAAGATCAAAACTCATTGAGAATATCAGATCTGTCCTTTATGAACATTCAGACTACAGAAGGAAATTCCTCAACAAGATCGGCCATAGGATATATGATGGCTGGAAAAGAGGCAAAAAAGATGAATGGGTCAGGATGACATTCTTAGGAGGAGCAAGACAGGTAGGAAGATCATCATTGCTGATGCAGACACAGGAGTCAAGAGTGCTATTGGACTGCGGAGTAGATGTCACAAAAAATGATTCAAGCGGATATCCACATCTTGACATACCTGAATTCAATATAAATGAATTGGATGCAGTGATTGTATCACATAGCCATATAGACCATACAGGATTCCTTCCTTATCTTTTCAAATATGGATACAGAGGCCCTGTTTACTGCACAGCACCTACAAGAGATGTGATGAGCTTATTGCTTCTGGATTTTATAAAGATAATGCATCAGGATAGGAAAGAACCATTATTTGAGGTTGATGATGTCAAGGAGATGGTAAAGCATACTGTAACTCTGCAATTTGAAGAAGTAACTGATATTACACCAGATCTCAGGATAACATTATACAATTCTGGACATATTTTAGGAGCTGCAATGATCCATATCCATATAGGGAATGGGCTGCATAATCTTCTTTATACTGGAGATATCAAGTATGCAAAGACAAACCTGCTTGACCCAGCTGCGACTGTATTTCCAAGGCTTGAGACAATGATCATAGAAGCCACGTATGGCGGAAAAGAGAATCTGATGCCAAATATTAAGGAAGAAGACACCTCCCTAAGGCAGATCATTATCGAGACGATAAAAAGAGGTGGAAAAGTGCTGATGCCAGTTCTTGGATCTGGAAAAGCGCAGGAAGTCATGATGATTGTGGCAAATCTTGTGAAGAATAAGGAGATTGATGAAGTGCCTGTGTTTATCGACGGTATGGTATGGGATGTCACTGCAATCCACACTGCGTATCCTGAGTTTCTCAATTCAAGCGTAAGAAAGCAGATATTCCACAAAGACAATAATCCATTCTTGATGGAGATCTTCAAGAGAGTAGGAAGCCAAAAAGAAAGAAAACAAATAATTGAAGAGACTGGCCCTTGTGTCATAATGGCAACTTCAGGAATGCTACAGGGAGGACCATCTGTAGAATATCTAAAGCAATTAGGCGATAATCCTAAGAATTCACTTGTGCTGACATGCTATCAAGGAGAAGGATCATTGGGAAGAAAGATTGAAAATGGTGAGAAAGAGATCACTTTTAAGGATGGTCAAAGAGAAGAGACACTAATATTAAAGATAGAATATCATAAGCTTGTCATATCCAACCATTCAGACAGGAAAGAGCTGATGAGTTTTATATCAAGATGCCAGCCAAGGCCGAAAAAAGTCATAGTCAATCATGGCGAGAATTCAAGATGCTTAGATTTGTCTAGTTCTATCCATAAGCAATTCAGGATTGAGACAACTGCTCCAAGAAACATGGAGACTGTTAGGATCAAATAGTAATATTAAATTAGTAATATTGAGTAAAAAACCTTATATACTTATCAATTCTAAAATATATAATGGACCGTATAGATAAGGTTAAATTATGGATCCCATTAGTGTTTAGGGTAATTCTAGTTGGTGCAGGTATTTTTGCAGTCTATAAGCAGGATTGGATAAATCTGGCGTTTATTGTGATCACGTTATTCCTGACTTTTCTACCATCATTATTTGAGAAAAGATTTCGGATAGACTATCCTAGCGAATTTGAGATTCTCATATTAATATTTATCATATTCTCAATGTATCTAGGTGAAGTCCATAAATTCTATTATGTATTTTGGTGGTGGGACCTGATGCTGCATGCTTTATCAGGAATAATCATAGGCATAATCGGATTCTCACTTGTTTATATCCTGAATGAGCAGAGAAAGATTAAACTAGACCTGTCACCAATGTTTGTTGCAATCTTTTCATTCAGTTTTGCCATTGCAATAGGAGTTGTGTGGGAGATATTTGAGTTCTCAATGGATTCATTGTTTGGGTTTAATATGCAGAAATCAGGATTAGTGGACACAATGTGGGACCTGATTGTTGACATGTTTGGTGCATTGATTGTTTCTGCTCTTGGGTATCTTTATCTTAAGGGCAGGTTTGACTTTTTCAAGAGCTTTGAGAAATGGTTTATTAAGCATAATCCAAGATTGTTTAAGAAGTGAATAATTCTCTATAAATGCTTAATGCATCTATAAAATTCATAGGGTAATAATAGCAATGTTTATATATAACTTGTTACCACCTTATAGTACTATAAAACATATATTTATTGATTGTGATTGGTAATAGGGGTGCTGAATGAACAAGAAATTGCTTATCGGATTTGTCTTTCTTATAGCCTTAGTCATTTCTGGAACAGTTTACAGCACATATATCAATAGAAGCGGAAAAACCCTATTATTTTTCTTGAATCCAGAGCAAGGCTTGGGTTTGTTTGACTCAATAAGAGTTGATCCCTCCACAAATATGGTATATTTTGAAAAACAATTAAAAGAGCAGCCAAGCCCTTATGACTGGATAAAAGAAGAACAGATTGAAGTATATCCTGACAAGATAATAATCCATCTAGAGAATCCAGAATGGGCAACTTTCTCAAATACAAACTCTATGGATCCAGTCATTGATTATGGGACACATGCAATTGAGATTGTTCCTGAATCAAGGTTTGATATCCATGTAGGGGATATCGCAAGTTATGAAAATCAGGATAATGATATTATTATCCATAGAGTTGTTGAGATTGGAGAAGATGACTCAGGATGGTTTGCAATAATGAAAGGAGACAATTCTAATATTGAAGATCCTGAAAAAGTAAGGTTTGAGCAAATCAAAAGAGTTCTTGTCATGATTATTTATTGAACTCTTTATAATTATCCTGATTTTCTAGATATTTTAAATATTGCAATTAATAATTTATAATTTCAACAAGTTTTTTATATAACAGGTTTTTCTTATATTTTATGGAAGATATTGACAAATGGAGAAAAGCTGGCAAGATTGCTGCAGAAGTTCTTGAATATGGCAGGAAACTGATAGTCAAAGGAGCTAGTTACAAAGATGTTACTGAAAAAATTGAAGCTAAAATAAAAGAGTTAGGTGCAGAACCTGCATTTCCACCACAGATGGCTCTTAATGATGTTGCAGCTCATTTTACAGTTGATCCAGATGAGGATATCATCTTTGAAGACCAGATAGTCTGCTTAGATGTTGGAGTGCATATTGATGGATGCATTGGAGACACTGCATGCACTGTTGATCTCTCTGGTAAAAATGAGAAATTGGTTAAAGCCAGCAGGATGGCACTTGAGATGGCGATAAAGACAATTCAATCAGGTGAATTAAGATTGAGTGCAATTGGCAAATCCATACAGATAACAATAGAGAATATGGGATTTGTGCCTATCAGGAATTTAGGAGGACATGGGCTTGGAGTCTTTGAAGTTCATACTCCTCCAACAATCCCAAATTATGACACAGAAGATGATGAAGAGCTTGAAAAAGACAGTGTCTTTGCAATCGAGCCATTTGCAACAACTGGTGCTGGAATGATCCATGAGACAGAGCATGCAAACATATTCTCTTTTGTCGAGAGAAAACCTATAAGAAGCCAGATAACAAGGCAAGTGCTTAAAGAGATTGATAAATATAATAACCTTCCTTTTACAACAAGATGGCTAACAAAGAAATTTCCATTGTTTAAGGTCAATTTTGCATTAAAAGAATTAATGGCAGTTGGATCAATAAGAAAATATGCACCACTTCCTGACAAAAACAAAGGGTTGGTAAGTCAAGCAGAACATTCTTTTTATTTAGATAAGGATGGGGAGTTAGAGATTTTGACAAAATTGGATTAAAAATTCTCTTGAGTTTTTTATATTATTGTTGTTGTTATTATCTTATTTAAATATGTTAATCATTTTTTAGGTTTAACATGATCTTCTAATGATTTGTATGCTTTTATCACCCTGTCAACTTCATCAGGCAAATCAATTATTTGGACTTTCCCAATTGCAAGATCCCCAATACCTGTAGTTGGTTTATAAATAACATCTTTACTGGCAACTAATTCACCATTACGAGAATCTATTAAATCAAGTTCATATTCATGACATGTATTTTTGACAGCATACAAGAATTCTGATATTTTTACAGTTATTCCATATGGAAGCTTTGTATAAAATTGATCTCTTCTTCTTTCCCTCCCTAAATTACTTAATTCATTATTATCTAAGAATTGTTCAAAATCTTCAGGATTAAGCAAAAGATCAAAACACTCACCCAAAGAAACACAAAAACCAGGGGGTATTATCATTGTAAAGGCTTTTTTGAGAATATACGCATCATCAGGATATCTTTCGCTAAGAATTAAGATCTGAGCTTCAATCTCTGTTAAAGGTCGGGTTGTTGGTTTCATTCTTAATTATCCAATTTGAATTTTTTTTAAATATGTTTTTTTGGTATTATTTCTATTTAGACTCTTTTACATACCTTTTAATTTCCCTGTAAGCCATGCAAATCCTCTTGACTTCATCTGGTATATCTTTTGAAACTAGGACCCCTATGCCAAGAAAATTCAGGCTAACTTTAGAATCAAAAAAACTTGAATCAAAAAAATCATCTTTCCCTATAATTGGAGTCCCGTACAAACAGTCGATCATATCAAGACTATATTTATGGCATTTATCTTCAACACATGTATAATAATTGCCTAATCTTAGTATTAATTCTATTGGCATATCTGAAAAAAACTCTGAATTAGGATTATTTCCATGAAATCTTCCTGCTTTAAACATATTACTTAAAGTGATACTTAAATCAGATTTTCTTGCTAAATAATCAACTAAATCTGTCAACTGAATCCCAAAGCCAAGAGTTTTTGGCATAATAAATTCTAATCCTCGACTGAATACTGCCTGATTTCTTGGTCCTAAATGATTTTGGGTGTGGTCAGTCAGTCTAGCCTTTAGTTGTATTAATTCAATAGGCTCACTTACTTCTGTATTTGTATCCATAGGTATTGAGAATGAAAATCACTTTAAAAAGATATATGATTTTACCAAAAATTAAATAAAAAGAAATTAATATGATATTAAGTATTGATTTAATTATCACAACTTCTTCCAATCATTGTCATTGAATTCTAATTTAGTCTTTTGTAGTAGGTTCTTATGGCGAGTCTCTTGGTTGACTATTTCCTGGATTGCTTCCCTGTTTTCACCAAAATCAAGGTGATTGATAAGAATAGAATAGTCATTAATTGCATTTTGTTCCTGAGTTATTGCATAATCAAGAGCATTATTAATCTCTTCTTTGTCATAATCAATCAGTTCAGTACTTGTCAGATTATTCAAAAGATTAAGATTCTCTAATGGTGCCTTGTTTACAATATTCAATATATCAGGTCTCATCTTCTTGAAAAGATTCTCATGGACAGATTCTTCAGCAGCTAATCTAAGAAATAATTGTTTGATCAAATCATTTGTTGTCCTATTAGATAGGTTTACATATAATTTTCTTGCTGCTTGTTCTTTGAATACCGCTCCTTGAAATATTGATTGTATGAATTCTTTCATCTTTCTTAGCCTCCAATATTTTGTTGATACAAGATTCCAATATCAAATTAATCAAACAGTCTTTCATGAAGTCCAAAGCCCATGAAGATTGCAGTATTCCCTTGCTGTCAGGTTTTCAGTGTCATCCATCTGGAACTCTGCCTCTGGTTCTTGTCCAGGCATCAGTTTTTTGCAGAAAACCACTTTCCCATCTTTTAACACCTGAATTATTGAGATATAATGCTTGTCTTCCATTGGATGTGGAATGCTTCCAACCTTAACTTTTACATTATTCCCATTTATTTCAACCACTGGAACATGCTTTTCTTTACCTTCCTCAGCTGCTGTCTTTGCAACCTGCAGTTTCATCATCTGACCGCAGCAAACAAGATCTCCTGAACCAGCCTCAAACACTGAAACAACATTACCGCAAACTTCACATTTATAGATTTGTCCTTTTTCTGCCATGATTTTTACCTCCTTCAATATTTTCAAATCAAATTTTGAGAGATGTCATTTAAACCTTGAGCCAATAACAAAGATTGCATGTATAATGGCTAAAGATATTGAAAAAAATGCCATTGCCTTATGTTTTTTCAGATAATTCTTAAAGTACCCTTTTTTGCCTAACATCGGAATCATGGCAGTCAGGATAATTGATAACAGGGTGATGATCCCTAACCATGCAATCACAGACAATCCAAAAAGATTGTAATATGCCAATTGTGTAACACTTGCCAATCATATCACCTTTAAATTGTCATATCTAACATCAAATTTCATAGATAAACCAAATTTCATTTCAACCTCTGCTCTGAAAGCTGTAGATGGTCTGTCTCAACCTGCACCAGTGCATGAAATATCTGCTTGACCCTGATGTTGTCAGATTCTGCTGCTGCTTGGGAATAAAATTTGATTGCCCTCTCTTCCCTTTCATGAGACTGCTGAAGATCCTGCTTCATATCATCTGTACAAGTGTCATCTCCTTTAGGGATTGAATCAAGCTTCAGTATCTTTTTCCAGATTGATGCATGCTCTGTCTCAACTTTTCCTAAAGCCTTAAAAAGGTTTGAGCATTCTACATCCTCAACTTTTTTTGCTGAGCATAGATAGAATGCAGCATTGCTGATCTCAAGCTGAAATGCCTTTTCGACATTTTTCCTGTCTTTTTCAGTTAATTCAACATCAAAAGTCTCTTTGTAATCTTTAGCTTCGACCATGAAATTACTGTATGCTCCGCAATGCGGACATCTGTCAGGAGCCTTATCACCAATGTGCGGATCACCGCATATCCTGCATCTGTATAGTCTTACCATTTTTCACCTAAGGATTGCAGCATTTGCAGTCCTTGCTAAAGCACAAGCATTCTGGCTCATAATATTCCTTTGCATGCTTGCATGACGGGCATTTATCAGGAGGCTCTGTGCCTTCATGAATATATCCGCATTTTGAGCACTTCCACCTTATCGGCTTATCTCTTTTGTAAACTGTTCCTTTCTCAACCATTTCCAAGAGCTTCTTATACCTCTCTTCATGCTCTTTTTCAACTTCTGAGATTTCCTTGAAAAGAGTGGCAGCTTCCTTATTTCCCTCTTCCTCTGCATCCTTCTGCATTTTTGGGTACATCTCTGTGTTCTCATAATGCTCGCCTTCAATTGCAGATTTCAGGTTAGCTGCTGTGTCTCCTATCCCTTTCAGAAGCTTGAACTCATCTTTTGCATGCTGCTGCTCATTGACAGCAGTCTCTTCAAATACTTTTGCTATATAATGGTAGCCCTGATTTCTTGCAACCTTTGCAAAATATGTATATTTGTTCCTGGCCTGGCTTTCGCCGGAAAAGGCCTGTTTTAGGTTTTCTTCTGTTTTAGTCATAATTTATACCCCTAAAATTTAAATAAATATCAATCAATTAAATATCTTTTGGTTATTCTTAATAAAATATATATCTTTTGTTTAATTTTAATAAAATCCCCAAATACCCAACAAAACACCGATAATCTCAACAATCACATATAGCCAGATTACATATGCAAGGATTGCTCCGATAAGTGTTATCAGGACAATGTTTATCACTCTTCTCCTTTTTTTCTTCAATTCATCAATAGTGCATATCTTTTCTTTTTTATAGAAATACCAGTATAATGATAAAGCTAACAGTAATAATGAGATTCCCCTAAATACCCATTTATATTTAAAATAGAGCAGATCTGACAATGATGCAGCAAATGCAACAGAGCTCAATCCAAATATAACTAGCACGACAGGAGTGAAACAGCATAATCCACCGATAAATGCTGCAATCGGGATTATCTTTTTAAGAAAAGACTTGTCATTTTTCTCTAATCTCAGTTTTTCCATTATTTTCATTTTTATTTCTGGATTTTCTTTGATCCTATGCCATCAGAGTCTTTCTTTAATAAATCTTGCTCAATCTGCTCAGAGAGAGTGCAGTCAATGCATTCATCCAAGAAGCTCTTTTCCTTATATTCGCATCTGCCTTGGTGGCAGACAACTGGTTCAGTCATTTCAATCACCTCATTATATTGAATATTTAAGTGATTTGTGAAATAATCCCTGAATTATTTTTCCTTAATGCTCTAATATTACTTGAACTAGATATATAAACATATGCTTTAACTGTATCAGAAAATACTTAAAATGTGTATACATGAATATACATTTCATAGTATAACAATGAAAAGCTTTTTAAAACAGATTGTGTTTTCATCAATCTGATAAAATGGCTAACAGATTGTTTCAGGCAGTAAAATTGGATGACAGTTATTTCTCATTATTTCCAGGTAAAGAGAGACCTAAGATTCGAGATGGGCAGATAAAATGGGTGAAGCCATCTGTGCTAGTAACATTTGGCACAGGATATAATGTTTGGGAGCACAATAAAGGTGATATCCTGAATTTTGCTGTAATGAATGGGTATTTTCTGAATGGAGATAAAACTCCGTATTCTAATGACATGGATATTATTCCTTCTCAAGTTGTATTGAGAGACTCAGACAAGGCAATTGTATTGAGATCTCTCAAGCAGCCGCCTGTAGTAAAAGATTACAGAGTGCAGCAAATATTAGAGCAATTAAATACATTTGACAATAATGGACTATCATTCCTAAATTTGACAGATATGGTCCATGATATGTACCCAGCAAGGCTTGAGGCAAGACAAATAATACCTCCAAATATTCCTATAAGCATACCTAATATTCAGGAAGCTATGAGAGGATTAATAGAGAGTGCAGGAAATTATGACAAGGCATTAAAGGATGTTGATCTAGATGCAATCATGAGATCCATGCCTTTGGATGTTTTTGGAAAGCCATTCAGGGAGCATGATAATTTTTATTTGGTGGTGACACAAGATAGTCTACCTCATAGAGAAGTTGAGCCTATTTTCAGGCAAATAGATGAACATGATCCATTAAGAGGCATCAGGTTCAGGAGCAATGATGATATTGATCAAGGAAGGATAAAATCAGGGTACAGATTAATATACCTTCCATTTGTTGTATCATGTGTAGAAGAAGAAGGAGAAGAAATGCCTTCTCCTGACAATATAGTACTTTTTGCTGATACAATGGAATTCAGGGAGGGTTATGCAAGGGAGATTGAGAAATTTTTGGTATTAAGCCAAAGACCTGAAGATGTTACAGATATTTTGCGAAGCAGAGTGATCCATGACATCTATTCTCTTTATGGCCAGAATGGAGTATGGTATAAACAAGGCATACAATTAATGCAAAAGATTAATGGAGATCATATTGAAGTAGAAGGATGTGTTCCTAGAGAATTTGACTATACTTCTGGCTTAGGCCTCAAATGCATGAGAGGAAGAAGATTTGAAGAAGTTGTAGGAACATATGTTTTTAGTGAAAGATGTAGTGGAGGACAATATTTTAAAGACTGGAATGAATTAATGAATTTTGAAAAGGAGGTTACAAAAGGATTAGGAATGCATGTATTCATTGACTTATTCAAGCATTTGGTTGAGGAGAAGGGAAGAGAATTAATGAACCAGAATGCAACTCCTGTAAATGCAGTCTTATTGAGCAATATTGGAAGGAATATGAATCAAATACAAGATACAGTCTTAGATGAGATGGAATTCAATATGGCTGCAACTTATTTGAGGTAATGACCTTTTCTTCTTCATTAATCAGATTATTTCACATCCAGCCAGAGAAGCCAATCTTGAAAGTGCCTGCTCTCCAGGATAATTCTTCCCATCTACTACCCATGTAGGATATCCACTGACCTTGGCGCTCGTACATTCATCACGCCTCTTGTCACAATCAACATAATCAACATACTGGAAAGAATCTCCGAACATCTTTTTTTGGTTTTGGCAATGAGAGCACCATTCTGCGCCAAACATCTTGACACCATTCTCAGTAAGGCATTTGGCCAATATATCAGTTGTGCTGTCACCATCAATAATCTCAGTAATAATAGTTGTAGTTGAACCTGTATCAGTTGTATTACTGCAGCCAATTATAAAAGATATGATAAGGATTGATCCAGCTACAATACATAAGAAAATATCTTTTCTCATTTTTTTCTTCTCGTTTTTGGATTTGACACATTCTTTAACAAATAATAAATGCCCCAGAAAATCACTGAGAATATCAAGGCACCTGCTATCAGGTTAAAAAACATTCCTCCAAAGCCAAATCCACCATACATTGGACAACTTCCATAAACCATTTTTTTCACCCCTTTTATCGATTATATTATGTTTATTTATATTTATTGAAAAATATTTCTTATTGATTATAATATTCTTGATTATTATAATGACTTGGTAATCATTTATTAATCTTTTTATTAATCTTTCACTTAGTTGTTTAATATTAAAATTAATTATTAAGTTTCATTATTAAGTATTTTAATCATAATTTCTTGGTTTTCAACAACAAAGAGTTGGTAACAACGCTTACTGAAGACAATGCCATTGCAGCTCCTGCAATCAATGGAGACAGAAGCCAGCCAGTGAATGGATAAAGGAGTCCTGCGGCAATCGGGATTCCTAAAGTGTTGTAAAACAAGGCCCAGAACATGTTCTGCTTTATCTTTGCCATAGTCATCTTGCTCAATTTTATAGCATTGGCAACATCCATCAGGTCATCTCTCATAAGCACAATGTCACCAGTCTCCATTGCAACATCTGTGCCAGAACCCATTGCAATCCCTATATCTGCCTGAGCCAATGCAGGAGCGTCATTGATGCCGTCTCCGACCATTGCAACCTTTCTTCCATTATTTTGCAGTTTCTTGACATAACCTGCCTTGTCCTCTGGAAGGACTTCAGCAAAATAATCATTGACTCCGACTTTTTTAGCTATTGCTTTTGCAGTCCTCTCATTGTCTCCAGTTATCATATAGACATTTATTCCCATGCTTTTAAGCTTGGCAATAGCTTCTGGTGAAGAATCCTTGATAGTGTCTGCAACACCAACAATCCCCAACAGTCTATTGTTTTGGGCAAGGATCATCACAGTCTTTCCCTCTTCCTCAAGATTGTTTATTATGCCAATTTTTTGCTTGATATCAATCTTATAGTCTTTCATAAGCTTTGCATTGCCAAAATAATATCTTTTCCCAGATAATTTTGCAGTAATGCCATGGCCTGGGATTGCCTTGAATCCAGTTGTCTTGCTCAGCCGTAATCTCTGTCTTTCTGCCTCATTTACAATGGATTCTGCAAGAGGATGCTCGCTCCCTTTCTCAATGCTTGCAGCAATCTTTAGCAAGGCATTTCTGGATTGTTTATCAAATGGAATAATATCAGTCACTTTTGGCTTTCCAACTGTTATTGTCCCAGTCTTGTCTAAAATTACACTATTGATCTTATGGGAAGTCTCAAGGGCTTCACCGCCTTTTATCAAGATGCCTTTTCTTGCTCCTTTTCCAGTACCTACCATTATTGCTGTGGGAGTTGCTAACCCTAAAGCGCATGGGCATGCAATCACCAAGACTGCGACTCCAGCAATCAATGAAAACCTGAAATCTGACCCAATCATATACCATGTTATGAATGTTATGACTGCAATCAAGAGGACAATAGGGACAAAATAGGCAGAGACACTGTCTGCAAACCTTTGTATAGGCGCTTTGCTCCCCTGGGCGTCTTCAATCAGTTTTATGATACGAGCAAGTGTTGTGTTTGCACCAACTTTAGTTGTCTTAAACCTAAATGAACCAAACTTATTGATTGTTGCACCAATGACCAGATCCCCTTTCTTTTTTTCAATCGGTATGCTCTCACCAGTAACCATGCTCTCATCAATAGAAGTATGGCCTTCAACAATCATTCCATCAACAGGGATCTTTTCTCCTGGCTTGACAATCACAATATCACCTAACTGCACATCATCAACATTAATCTTTAGCTCTTTCTTATTTCTGATTATTGTAGCAGTCTTTGGCTTCAATCCAATCAGTTTCTTTATAGCTTCAGAAGTCTTTCCTTTTGCCTTTGCCTCAAGCCATCTGCCAAACAAGACAATTGTTATCAATACAGCAGATGCCTCAAAATAGACATGTCCTTGGCCTGAGAGTATGACAAAAACACTGTAAAAATATGCTGCACTTGTTCCCATAACAATCAAAGTGTCCATATTGGCGCTAAACCCTTTCAAAGCCATGAAAGCGCTCTTATACATATGCCATGCAAATATGAACTGTACAGGTGTTGCCAGGATCCACATCAAAACACTTAGATAAGGGATAGAGGATTTCATGAAAAACATACCTAATATAAAAACAGGCAAGGCAAATATCAGGCTGTACAAGAACCTATATTTGATATCATTGATCTCTTTTCCCCTCTTGACTGACTCTTTATCCTCATCCTGTCCAGACATTTCAGAAGCGCCATAACCTTTGCTCTTGATAGCCTTGATCAGATTGTTTATGTCTGTCTTTTTTTCATCATATTCAACAGTTGCCTTGTTTGTTGCAATATTCACATTTGATGATTTTACTCCATCAACTTTTTTTAGAGCCCTGTCAATAACAGTCGCACAGCTTGAACAAGTCATTCCGCTTATCATTATCTCAGTTTTTTTTTGCATTTTTATCACAATCCATCAATTATTCATATTGTTTCATTAAAATGTTATCAAATTCCGAATTTCATTCTGCATTTTCTGCAATTGAAATTCGTTCCTTATTTTTTACAACTTTTTTTAATTGATTATTATTATTATTTATTTTCTCTTTTTTGCCTAATTTCAGGTTATCAAATATTATGCATGCCCTGCAGATGTCTTTGCTGCATGGCTCACCGCATTTCCTGCATCCATTCACAACCAACTGATCCTCATCTTTTAGCATAAGTTTCATATTCTCCTGGAATTTAAGGATATTATACTTGACACTTGGATGGTCTTTCTCAAATCTATCAAGGATCTGCCTGTAATCACGCCTGTAAGCATGGACTGAACATGGGCAGATGCCATAATTGACAGGAAATCTCATAATTTTTGAATACCTGATAACTTCATCTTCTTTAATAAAATATAATGGCTTGACCCTCTGGACAAACTTCTTTGACCTTGTAAGGCCAGGGAATGGACCCTGCCTTTTTGCAAGCTTAAAATCATTCCTGAACACATTCATGACAAATGACTGCGCTTCATCATCCAGATTATGGCCAGTCGCCAGATGGGTGTATCTCAGCTTTTTTGAATGCTTGTTGAGCAAATATCTCTTCAATATCCCGCAGATCATGCAAGAGGAAAACTCAACATCTTTTGAATGAAGAAGATCACGGATATAGCATAGAGACATGCCAAACTCATCCCTAAATGAGACAATATTAAGCTTGATCTTATATTCCTTGCACACCTTTTTCAGGTTTTCAATATTCTTTTTTGTATAATCACCTATCTTTGCATCAATCGTGATTGCCTCAACATCATATCCAAGCTTTTTTAGTATATACAAGCAGACTGTTGAGTCTTTTCCGCCTGAAACAGCCACTGCAATCCTGTCATTTTTATTGAAAAGCTTGTATCTTCTGATTGTGTCCCTGACTTTCTTTTCAACATATTCTACAAATTTTGAGTTTGAAAGTTTTTTATCCATACATATCACTCAGGCACCCAATAATAACAATAGTTAATTAGACAGACTTAATTTTCTAGTTGAAATTGTCATTTTGTTTTTATATCAAATTGGCTTAAAAATCTCACCACTATCAACATCGCATTCCTCATCCTTGACAGAATTGCATAATCCAATCTCTATACCTTTTTTGCATTCAGGGCATACTTTATCAGTCAGACCTTGTGCAATCATGTCATCACAATAACAAGAGCCGTCATCCCAGATCCAATGGCCAAGATAGCACATAGTGCATGCTGGCTCAATACAGCATCTGTATTTTCCCTGAGCCTTGGCATCTTCTATAGCAAGATTGAGTTCTGTCAGAACTATTTCCCTCCTTTCTTCAAAAGTTGGTTCTTTTTCTGGAACATGTGTTGATATGATAGGTATAGCTACAACCAATAATACAAAAA
>JBDROB010000072.1:0-21650 GCA_043810355.1 Candidatus Woesearchaeota archaeon | reverse complement strand
GTTGGCACTGGATTACAGGATCTTGAGCATAATAAAACATATGAGTTCAGTATAACCTGCCAAAATGCAGAGCCTGATCCTTATCTAAATCTTGAGGATGGAACAACAACAATATCATTCACAACAGATTATGTTGCACCTTCACTTGTGATAACACATCCATCAGCATCACCCTATAACATAACTGACCCTAACTTTAATATCACAGGATATTCAGATGCATCAGGAGTGTTTGTAAGTGTGGAAAGGAATGGAGTGCAGTTGTCCAACACAACAACAGACCAGAATAATGATTTCATATTACCTGTAGACATTCATCAAGACAGCACACTAACTGTGTACGCAAAAGAGTATCTTGATGACAATTACATTAACCAGAACATGACAACATTAGTTGTGAATGCACCTGGACCAATACCATTTATTGAGATTATATGATAAAAAATGGAAAAAATAAATAAGAGAATACTGGCATTTTTTGCAGCTGCAATATTGACAATAATATTGATAAGCATAGCTGGAGCTGCAGCTATTCCAACAGCCACTACTTCAAATCCAAGACCTAATATTAAAGTGACTTTTACAGAAGATGTGCAGTATGACACAATAGAAGTGAGCCTGGTAAATCTGAGCGATAATAGGCCAGCAGGTTTACAAGAGGTTTCAAGAACAGGAGACCATATCTTTGTATACAGGCCTGTTGAAGAATTATTTGAAAGAACATACAGGTTCAGCATCAAAGCAAACAATCAATTTGGATTAGAGGGGCAGGAAAGATCTTTGGACATAACAGTATCATACCCTGCTCTTCAGATCAATCTTATACAACCACAAAATGGTGTTTCACCTATCAGAACATTTGATATAGTTATTACAACAGATAGGAATGCAGAATGCGCATGGTCAAGAAACTCAAACACTGGATTTAACCAATCAACACATTTTGGAGAATTCCATGCAACAACCCACACTTACAGCGGGTTCACAATATCTGATACAACAAATGGGGACAATATCTATGTATGGTGCAAGGATGACCTTAAAAGACAGACATACAGTGATTCATTCAGAATAGATCTTGATGACCAAGAACCTACCCTATTAAATCTTGAAACAAATTATGACAACAATATAATCACAGATGAGAACTTCAACCTCACATTAAAGGCAACAACAGACGAGCCAGCACAATGCTGGTACAGCGAGCAGGATGATTTTGACCTCTTGTTTGGGACAGCATTCAATCCAACTTCAACAGAATTCTCAGAGACACCACAAACACAAATTCCAAATTATATTGTTACGGCAGGAATACAGTCTGGAGACACAAAATCATTCTATGTGAAATGCAGAGACAGGGCACATCTGCTGACTGACCAGCTTGAAATCCAAATCACATATGACCCAGACACTCAGCTGATAATAGTAAGCAGGGTATCTCCTGTATACACATCAGGTTCAACAGCAAAACTGAATGTAATCTTGAATAAATATCAGGCAGACTGCTATTACAATTGGGTAAATGACTTTGATACAAAAAATCATTTATTGACACCACCAAGCCAGGAACAAGAACCTCACTATATAAAAAATAATTACAATCTAGAGGGAAGAGGATCCCATACAGTTTATATCTACTGTGTTGATTCAGATCCTTCAAATTCTGCAACAACAACAATATCCATTGTATATGATCCAAATCCTCCTGAAATGAGCTTTATTGAGTTTATTGAACCAGAAGCCATAAGAGGGGATGGGGGAAACCAAAAATACACTTATTTCAATGATGAGCTTTGCTTTAAGATTGTTGCAAATGACAGTGAGTCAGGCATAGTGCAATTCAATTATCTTATCCAAGAAGAAACATTCGGCTCATACAGCGAGGTCACAGATTCAGGAATAATCAGCTCAAACAGAATAAGAAGCTTGGCAAACAATTATTACATATTTGACGGATGCGTAAGGACAGATGACCTGAATAATGAGACATATATGATCTATGCAAATGCAACAGATGCTTCAGGCTTTGTTTCAAGGACAATCCCATCAAACACCAGCATAACAGTAGACCCATCATTAGAGCCAAGCTCATGCAGCAATAATAAACGAGATGGTGATGAGACAGGAGAGGATTGTGGAGGCCCAGTATGCAACAGATGCCCTCCAGGTGATGAGTGTGAAGATGATGAAGACTGTGAAAGCTATGTATGCGAGGAAAATGATGATGAAGTTCTAGTTTGCATGGAACCAACATGCGATGATGAGGAAGAAAATGGTGATGAGACTGATATTGATTGCGGAGGAGATGAATGTTCTGGCTGTGATAATGGAGATGAATGCGATGTGGATGATGACTGCCTAAGCGACAATTGTGAAAGTGGCATATGTGCTGAAGAAGAGGATAGTTGCAGCAACAATAAGATTGATAGGGATAAAGGAGAGACAGATATTGACTGCGGAGGTCCATTATGCGAAAAATGCGATACAGGAGAGGATTGTGATGATGGCAGTGACTGCAAAAGCGATGTGTGCAATATAAGATGCCAGTCACCAACATGCACAGACACTAAAAAGAATGGCCAAGAGACTGATATAGACTGTGGAGGGGCATTATGCCTAAAATGCGATATTGGAAGAAACTGCTTACTACCTTCTGACTGCTTGTCAAACATATGCGGAGACAATAAGAAATGCCTGGCACCAGAAGACACTGATGGAGATGGCATGGATGATGACTGGGAAAGAAGGAATGGATTGAATCCAAATGACAGGAGTGATGGTGCTGATGACAATGATGGAGATGGACTGACAAATGCTGAAGAATACAGATACAGGACAAATCCAAACAAAAGAGACACTGATGGAGATGGTTGGACAGACAAGGAAGAGATAGACAAAGGAACAGATCCAAATGATGCCAATAGCAAGCCAACATCAATATGGATAATATTATTAATCATATTAGTCATTATAATAATCTTAATTGTACTATTAATAATTGGAATGAAAGTATATGATAATATACAGAGCAGGCCAAAGAAGCCAAAACCAATAGAGCCAATGAGAAGGCCGATGCCAATGAGAAGGCCGATGCAACCAATGAGACCTCCAATCATGCCATTCCAGAGCAGGATGTCAAAGAAAAGAGAGGAAGAAAAAAATAAGAGGAAATCATTATTCTCATCATTTGAATCAGATAAAGAGAAAGGAAAAGAAGGAGAGAAGGGAGAAGGGAAGGAAAAGAAAGAAGAGAACAAGGAAGAGTATGTGGAAATTGGACCAGGCAAGAAACACAAGGAGGAGTCTAAAGAGGAGAAAGCAGAGGCATCTGACATATTTAGCACTTTATCAAGCTTAAATAAGTTCAAATCAAGGGAGAAAAGCGATGTTTTTGAAAAACTAAAGACTCTTGCTGGAGAAGACATAAAGCCGACGCATATAGAGAAGATTGCAGAATCAAAAGAGACTAATAAAAAAGATCTCCTAAAATCCTTTGGAATCTTGGCTGACAAGAAGCTAAATGACAATGTGAGCAATGAGATAAGAAAACACCTGAACAGGCTGACAGAGAGCCATAAACAATTGAAAAGCCAGATAAGCAAGGTTGAATCCCATCTAGGAGGAGCTGGTGGAAGAGTGATGGCAAGCAAGACTGGAAACAAGTTCCATAAGCCTCATTGCATATCAGTAAAAAAGATCAATAAAGAAAAGATGACATCCTTTTCTGACAGGAATGAAGCCATGAAAAAAGGATACAAACCTTGTTCTGTCTGCAACAGCTGATCAATTACAATTATTAGTAAAATAAAATGAGAAAAGGCCAATTTGTCGGACAAATATTTGTTTATATCCTCATGCTAGTTGTGTTTGCCGCAATCCTGATGTTTGGATTTGTCTCTGTCAAGAAATTGATTGACAGGGGAGAGGATATTGAGATCAACAAGTTCAAATTAGACCTGAAGAGGCTTATTGACAGCAATATCCATTATGGGACAACAGAAGTAAAAGTCATCAATATCCCTGCATATTTTAAAGAGATATGCTTTATTGACAGAGATGTTTATTTGGATTCAACTGATCCTAATTATGTTAATCCAAGCACAATAGAATTTGATGAGAGGGATACAACAGATCCGTCAAATCCTAATAAATGTTTAAATGATATTGATAAAACAGAATGCTATGACCATGACAAAATAAAAGATTTGTTAATTGACTTTTCTGACAGCAATGTCTTCCTGTTTCCAAGAGGAGATGATAATGAATTTATAGGTGATCTGGAGATAGTGCATCCATTGGAATCTCCAATAGGGAACCTTAAAAAATATAATTGCATGGAAATAGTTGATTCAAAAGTAAAAATAAGGTTTGAGGGAAAAGGAGACAGGGTACAATTAACAAATGTAAGTTTAAATCCATAATATTTCTTTTTTATATAGAAAATATTATAAACCAGAATATATAGGTTTATGCATAATGAAAAAAAGAGGGATGATGGAAGTCCAGTTCAACTGGATATTCATACTATTTGTAGGAGCACTCATCATATTATTTTTTACAAAAGTCATCTATAACCAGAAGGTCATTGCTGACAGAAAGCTCTCTGTAGAGATATTGGATCAATTGACACTATTATCAACTGGAGCAGAGGTAGCTACATCAACTGCATCAGAAATTGACCTTTCAAGAAACTCAATAGGATTTGAGTGTGATGAATGCAATTGCAGGTATTATGTAAGAAACCTGGGAGAAAAAGACTTTGAAAGCATAAACAAAAGGGCATTGTTTGCTCCCTCAATAGTTGAAGGAGAAAAGATACTCACGTGGGCATTGGACTGGAACATGCCCTACAAAGTGTCGAATTTCCTGTTCATAACAAGCCCTGAGATCAGGTATGTGTTTATTTATGGCAGTAGCTCAATTCCTGATGAACTGCAAGAAATCATGGACAAGCTGCCTGAACAAATCAATGTTGGAAATGAAGGTGGTGGAGGAGTAATAAATATAAATGATTTTGATTATCAAAATGAATATTTAGTGAAGATAATATTATATGATAATACTCATATTTATAATACTCCAGATAAAGTTAATACTGCTGTAGGATCTTTATTGACTGATCAATTAAAAGATGTAGAAGAATGGAGGATATCCCTGATAAGGGTTGATCCAGAGCCATCTGCCACTTCAGGAAGGCTGTCATATGTTGGAAAGATTGACTTTTACAAGGTTGAAAATGGAGAGTTTGTCGAGGATGGAGAGAGCAAGACACATTATCTAGGAGACACATCCCTGATTGGAGCAATATTGGTCGATAATTATGATGCATATGTGTGTCCAATGGAATCAGCATTCCAAAGATTAAACTATGTCTCTGCTGTATATAGGGAGAGGACTGATTTTTTATTTAACACATATAAGCTTAGTAATCCAAAATGCGGAGATACTTATCAGAAAGCAGGTATGTCAATAATGGAAATTGAAACAGAATCACGACCATTTTTTAGGTCATTACCTATAGGCTCTAATCTAAATATAATATATAATAAAGCATTTGCAGTAGGAGGATTAGAGGATCTTAATGACAGGATAATACTTTTTTCATGCCCAGAAATATTTTAGGCAAAATGCAAAAATAATCTTAAAAAAAATATTGCAGGATAATCTTAAATGAAAATGAGAACAAGAAAAGGGCAGATAAGGATTGGAGAATCAATGGCAGTGATGATAGTATTCTTTTTCCTGCTCATGTTTGGGTATTCATTTTACATAAATATCCAGAAACAGCAGTTTGCAAGAGACCTGAAAGAGAGCTCAGAAAACATTGCTGTACAGGTTGCACAGAAGATTTATTTCTTGCCAGAACTGCAGTGCTCAAGCGGAGTAAGATTTGTGAGAGAAAGCTGCTATGACCAGATGAAGATTGAGAGCTTTATCAAGATGATGACAATGATGAATTCTAATCTAAGAGAACTATTTTACAAAGATGTGATAGGGATAAGCAAGATTGATTTCCATCAGGTTTATCCAAAAGAAAAAGAAGTGATTGATTCTTTATTTAATACATTTTCTGGTGGTGATAGTTCAGATCCAAGTATACCACTTTACACAATATATGATATGACAGAATATGCAGATGCGCAGCTAATGGATTCATTTGAGACATTCCAGATGCCGATAGCAATGAAGAATCCTATTTCAGGAGAGTATAAGTTTGGGTATCTGGTTGTTTACAGCTATTACAGGAGTGAGGAAAGCTGATAGCCTATTGACAATTAAAATGAAAAAAGAAAATATAAAAAGAAAAGGGCAGATGGAAATAATGGGATTAGTCATAATCATAGTCTTGCTTTCTTTAGGCATGCTGTTTGTTGTGAAATTCACAATACTTGATGAAAAAGAATCTATAAAAAAACCATTTAAATCAAAGCAAGAGATTGCAAATTTTGTGAATGCATTCAGGCTGACAACAATTGAAGAATGCAATTATGCATCAATAGAGCATCTATTGGTCGATTGCGCAGATAGGATCCTTAGCATTAATTGTGATTCATCCATTAATAATTGTAAATCAAGTGATAATTGTGCTTCAGATACAGATAATTTTGAATGTTTTATCCATGATAAATTCCTAGCAGACACATTAGATACATGGAAAGTGAATTATAGGCTCAGATTTTTTCTAGATGATGGAGGGGATGATATTATCAAACTAGCAAGGGCAGATGTTCCAGAATGCTCAAATGAGAATGTTGGAGGATCAGAAGCAAAACCTTATACAAAATTAGAAAGTGATGTTAAACCTATTCCACTAGGGCCTGGACCAAACATATTTGTAGAGATCAATGTATGCTCAGAATAAACATTACATATTATACAGGAAAATAGGGCAAAAGAAGGTTGAATGCATGAAAACCATTGATGCTATAGCAAACTTTAAATATTAATTAGTGTAAAAATAGGTTATTATACATATTAAAGCATATTAATCAAACTATTAAGACAAGAGGTGAATTAAATGAGGAAAAAAGGTCAAGGAATGTCAGTCAATGTCATAATTGTGGCTGCATTAGCATTATTGGTATTAGTGCTGTTAGCATTGATATTTACAGGAAAAATCACTTTTTTCAGGTCTGAATCAGGCAATTGCGAAAACAATGCAGGCACATGCAAGCTTGTATGTGATGACGCATCAGGAGAAGTGCAGTCAAGATTGTACACTTGCGATGATGATAGTGATGTTTGCTGCATACTCGGAGACAGATAAAATGAAAAAAGGGCAAGGGCTGTCATTAAACACAATAATAATTGCTCTACTTGTGCTCATAGTGCTAGTAGCCTTAGTATTGATATTTACAGGCAGGATAAACCTATTCAGAGGCGGACTAAAAGATTGCGCAGGAGAATGCATGCAAACAGCAACAGGATGCTCAAACGGCAAGATAGGGTATTACTTGAAGGATTGCAGCGGAGTAGGAGGAGAAGGAGGAGACTACTGTTGTCCAAAAAATGCGCCTGAGTGAAAAGATTTATATAATCTATTTCTTATTTTTTATATATGATCAGGTTTAGAATCAAGAATAAAAAAGCCATAGCATTTATGCATATAGTAATCATTACATTAGCCCTTTTATTCATATTTTGGGCAACATATATAGTAATAAAAATTCTTCAAATGTATAAGTAAAGTATAAATAAATTGGATAAAAATGAAAGGAAAAAGAGGCCAAGAATACTTGAGAGATGTTGCATTGGCGATTTTTATAGGATTAATCCTTCTTGCAGTAGGAGCAAAACTATATGATGATTTCAAGAATACAGGAGACAGGGAAGTATGCAGGCTAAGTGTGATAGGAAAGACTTCAACAAAACCAATATTTGGCGGAGAAAGCCCAATATTCAAGAAGTTAAAGTGCAAGACCCACAATATTCAGGTAAAAGAGAATGGAATATTCAAGAATGGCAAAAGAATAGAATCATTCAATGTCAATTCTGTTGATAATGAGGCAGAGCTGGCAGATGTACAAGACAAGACAATAAAAGTCATTGCAGACCAGATGTATGACTGCTGGTATCAATTCAAGGAAGCAGATCCATTTGGGCAGTATAATGCCAATCTAAGGTGCATAGTGTGCGCTCATATAACATTTGATGAAAAATATCAAGAGAAAGTTGAATATCTGCCTAATTTCTGGGGGCATCTAGCCTTATATAAAAACAATGATGACACATCTTACTTAAACTATCTATCAAATGGAAGAATAGGGGATGATTTTAATTTTGAAGAAGATGTAAACCTGCTGACAGAAGTTCCTTTTTCTTTAGTATTCTATACATCAAAAGACAATAATTTCATTGAGGCTGTTACATTAGGACTATTAGGAGGGGCAAGGACTGGACCTGGGCAGGCACTGGCTGGAGCATTGATAAACAAAGGATCTAGTGTTGTAGCTAAATCTGCTGGATTATCAGGATTAGTAGCTGTAGAAAATATTGGTGGAACAATTGGAAGCGAAGCTGTATCTTTTGTCAAGACAGGCGCAAGCTCCTACACAAAGTTTGGAGGCCCTGGAGGAACTGTTATGGTTACATCACCAGAAAAAGCAGCTGCTTGGTTGGCAGGCAAAGGAGCAACAGGCATTTCTTTAACAACAAAAGCAGGAAAAGTGATCAGTTTTGCAGGAAGGGCAGTTGGCAAGGTAGCATGGGTACTTACAGTTGCATTATTAGTTTATGATCTTTATACAGAAGAAGAGGCTAGCTTGTATGGGATTGAGATTGCACCATCAGAAGAAGTTGCCAGATGCGACCAATTTTATTGAAAATTCCGACTTTGCTGTCGGAATTTTCTATCGGGTTTAATACCCCTACCTTCAGGTCGGAATTTTCAAGTTTAAAATGTAAGGAATTTTCCACCAGTTTCTGACTGGTGGCAAGTTTTGATTGATTTAGCTTTCAGGAGTGAAAAATTCCTGAGCACTAAGAACCACCAGTCCTATCATAAGGTAATTGCGGATTTAGTGAATCCCACCAGTCTATGACTGGTGGTTCTTTAGAATTGCCAACAAGATTGGCGAGCTATAATACAAAAAAATCCTGCAGGGATTTTTTTGTACAAAAAATTGCTTTGCAATTTTTTAATTATTAAGAAAAACATAAAATGATATTGAAAAAGAATATAAAAGGCCAGGGAGTATGGCCTGAGACATTAACATATGTAATAATAGCTGTAACAATTCTATTGGTTATATCAATAGTGGGAATGTTTTTTTTTAATGATACTGATACATTCATTGAAGAGCAGAAGTGCAAGCAATTTATCCGGGCAAATGCAGAAGCAAGGATAAAAATCCTTGGATCTGACTTAACAGATCATTATGGAAATATAATACAGATACCATGTGCAACAAATTATATCACAATTGAATCAGATGATGAAACAATAATGAAAGACGCATTAGGAGATGCAATGGCATCTTGCTGGGACTATTATGGAGTTGATGAAGATGGAAAGAATCCAGAGCTGTTTGACACAAAAGACAAGAATTTCTGTGTTGTCTGCGCAAGAGTCGAGTACGAGAAGCCAAAACAATTGACAGGATTCAGCAATCATCTCAATACAATGGAATGGAAAGATGGAGAGTCAGTGTACCATTTCCTTTATGGGACAGACCTTCCAAAAGAATTCCATTATGAAGAATTGAGCGAGGAACAAAAGAATATTGACACAATAAACACTGAAAATCCCCTTGCAGTAATCTTTTACATGACCAAAGATGCACATCTAGGAAAGACTTATTCAACAGCAATTGGAGTGACAGTTGGAGCAGTGGGAGTGACAGTAGGAGTTATATTGACAGCAACAGGTGTGCTTTCATGGGTAGGATTGCCATTGACAGCAGCATCATTAGGCGTGACATCAGTGGCAATTGCAGGAGCAGGAGCAATTGCAGCAGGAGGAGCAGCTGGATATATGGCAGGATCAGACCATAGTTCAGACTTTGACAGCACAGTTCTATTATACTCATATGATAATATTGGTGATCTTGACTGTGATTATCTGGAAGGAAGATCACATGGAATGGAGATCAAAGAATAAATAAGTTTTTATAATTGAAAATTTAAAGAATACAAATATCAAATATTAAAATAAATAATAATAACCTAAGAAATATAAAATAAAAAATTAGGAAAACTTAATGAATAAAAAAATGGATTTGAAACCAGGAAAAAAAGGCGAAATTGATATTTTCAAATTTATATGGTATGTAGTCATCACACTAGGATTGCTATTGCTATTGGTAGCTCTAGTATGGGCGCCTCAGCTTGAGTCATTAAGAGAGTATTTCAAAAGCATTGTAAGCATGAGAGGATAAAATAATGGAATGGGATTTTTTAAAATATATATTGATCGGAATCATAGGCATAGCAATCTTAGGCTATATTGTAATACCATTTTTGATCAATAACTCCCAAACCTTCAGAGACTTTATCAATAAATGGGTTGGAGAGGAAAAGGATGAGGAAGCAGGATCCCATCCAAATCTTATCACACTAAAAAAAGTAGATCCTGCAGGGGAAGTGCTTAATTATAATCTTCATTATGACTCTTGGATTGATGGAGATGAGAAATTAGAGCCGACAGACGGTGTTACAATATTGTTTTTGACATTTGACAAACCCATCCTTGAGGAGGAATTCCAGAAAGCAATAGAAGTATATAGAGAAGACTGTACAGGAGTATGGGATACAGTCTTACTAGGATGTGGAGGAACAAGTGCAAGAGATGATTATACACTGTTGAGCTCAGATACTTATGATACAAATTGGGTAGCAATAGATGACCATACTTATCTCTCAATAATCCTACCAGGGGATTCAGGAGTGTTGTCTGCAGGACAGGACTATATCATCAGGTTTAAGAAAGAATACATAGCAGGCCAATGCCAAGACAATTGCAAATACCTTGATGGAGAAAGGTCAATGAATCCAGCCACTGTTGTCATCAAATTTGAGACTTAATCTGAATATATAGAAAAGATTTTATAATAAAACATATAAGGTTGATAATTAATGAAAAAGATCGGAAAAATTAAAACAAAAAAAGGTGTTGAACTGACATTGAACACAATGATAATGGCAATATTAGTATTGATAGTATTGGCTGTAATGATATATTTTGTTGTGAAAATAGCTACAGGAGCAAGAGAAGGAATATTATGTGAAGACAGAGGATATAATTGTGTATCAAAAGACAGCTGCAAAGATCAAGGAAGCAGAATTCCTGCATTAAGTTGTGATGAAGGAATGGAATGTTGCTGGTTAAAATGACAAAATCTAAAAAAAAGGGAGAAAACTGGAATTGGTTAAGAGGCGGTTTGATGTTTGTAATAATAGTGGTAGTGTCTCTCTTATTTTATAAGATGTTTGTGGCAGATAATGTACCTATAATCAATGAGCAACAGGTAAGAAACAGCTGCAGAATCTTCTATATCAATAATAATGTTGCTGGCAAACTGAATGCAGTTCCATGCGTATCAGAATTGGATTGCGTTGAAAAAGATCCTGATCTTCCAATATGTTGTGATATGGATCCAGATGACAGGCATGAAGTTGGTGAAGATAATTTTTTAGGCTGCTGCATTCCTTTAGATATGGCAAGCAGATGCCCAACAGAAAAGAAAAGAAATGAGCCTGATTCAGGAAGATTGACTGGCACAACACAATCATCAACAACTCAGCTTACAACAACAACGAGGCCTACTACCACACAACCAACATCTACATAAAATAGCAAGTTTTATATATCAAATTCTCCTCGACAATAAGTATGGTTTTTATTGGAAAAAAAGGAGTGACTGAAACAATAAAAGCAATAATTGGAATAGTATTAGCAATCATGGGAATCCTCATCTTATTGCCTCTTATTGTTGGAGTCCTGAGCATGCTGACAGGAGGAGTAGAACAAGGGACACTTGAAAGTGCATCACATCTTAATGAGGCTATTATTGCCTTAAAGGGATCTTCACAAGACAAATGTTTTATACCTATCTATTTACAACCAGATCTTGCAATAGTAGGATTTGAGACAGGCGACAGAAACACAATGGAATATTGCGGTGTGAATGAAGAGATAAACAAGCCAACAGACAAATGCGGTGTCTTAGCATGCTTCTGCCTCTGTGATGGGGGAAAATTTGACCTTGGGGAAGATGACTGCCTAGAACCAGAAATCTGCTATAATCTTGATGAAATATCCGGATTAAAGACAAAGGATGATGATGGAAACACATATGATCTTGTATTATATTCAGAAGCCTGCTGGAGCGGAGGGAATGAAGGGGTTAACTCAGCCGTGATTGAAAAAACAGGAGATACTATTTCTGTCTATTATTCCAAAGACTTGACTGGAATAAAACTATGTGACGAACTAGTTGAATATGAAGTAAAGCCAATCTAAAATGATAATATCAAAGAAGGCGACAATGACCTTTGATCAATTATGGGCTATTGCACAAATATTCTTAATTATCATCATCTTGGTCGCGTCATTATTATTTGTAAAAGGATATGTGGAAAAGACATTACTTGACAAAAGCTATCTTGTCAGGGATTTTTCATTATTATTGACAGTATCAATGGGAGCTCCAGGCAACTTATTCTTCAATTATCCAAATGATTTCTCTGACAAAAACTTTTATTTTGATATAGGAAATGGAAATGTCAGGGTAAGAGATGAAGAAGGGACAAATTGGGTGTCATATCATTATGGAATGGACACTTTGATTGATTTTACAGGGTTTGAAGAAGACAGGCTTGGATTATTATTCTTGAATAAAAAAGGGAATGAATTGATTGTAGATTCTAAATTAGAACCGAATATGAAAACATTAGAATGTCCAGAAATTGAAACAACAAACCTGAACTGGGAATCAGAAGGGGTTTACATAAGCCTATCAGATGACATTAAAGACAGGATCTTTCCAGATCTTAGAGCCAGATCAAGAGGGTTTTCTAATAATTATGATCCTGACATACAAAAGTATGTATTTGGATTACATACATATGAGTCTAGTGATATGGAGAATAATGGAGTAAAGGCTTATGTCAATATAAGATCACAGAATTATCTAAAATCAAGAAAACTGGCATGCATTCTAGTCAACAAGTTATCAGAAGAATTTAGCGCCAGTCATGCAAATATTGTTGTTATTGATCCAGATCAATTAGACCCTAAATATATTGATGTCCAACCTTTTTTAAGCGACAAGATATCTGTGTTTATTAGTTTTGGAAACAAAAATATTGATAATAATCCATTATTGAACGATCCTGGTAAGATATCAGGCATAATCCAAGAAGGATTCAATGAATTTTTTGAAGATAAGACTGAAGATTGAGAAATAAACTTGAAAAAACCTAAATCAGCAATAAAATCAAGAATACATTAAAATGAGAATAAGATCAAAAAAAGCATGGTTCGGATTTCAAGCGCCATTTGCAGTTATGTGGACCTTTTTCGTGCTATTGGTAGTGATGACAATAATAGGGATGATATCTTTTATGGTAGTTACAAGAATAGACATAAAAGATGTTGAGACAGATGTAATGGCTTACAGATTCTTGTACTCTCCTAATGGGTTTACTTATAAAAATGAGATGATACAGAGAAATTATCCAGGATTTGTTGACATGGAAAAATTCAATGAAGATACACTTGACAAGATGTTGAGTTATAAAAATAATGAGATATTGACAGCAAAACTGACATTGAAAAATCTTGAAGATGGCAAGGAAAACATAATCTACTTTAATAAAGAATGGTTTGACAGGTATTATCCATTAGCCTTAACCAAGATACCTGGTCCAGGCGGTGCAACAATCTCTACAAAATCATTTCCGGTAATAATTGTCGATTCAATCTTTGAAGATCAAAAACAAGGCACATTAAAGATTGATGTGGTAATGCCCAACTCTTGATGGGATTTATGAATTCAATAAACATATGGAACAATATGGAATAAATTGAATAAAAAAGAAAAAATGGCAAGGATAAGAGGGAAAAAAGGGCTTGGAGATGTTCCAGCATTCATCTTCAGCTTTCTTGCATTTGTGTTCATAGCCTTGGCATTCTTCCTTATGCTAGGGATGAGAAGCTGCTCAAATGACACATTTGAGCAAAGGATTGAGTCATCAGTGTCCTTAAGCCCTCAAGTGCATTTTATTGCCAACACATTCCTGATGACCCCTATCAAGTTTGATATCAATGGAGATGATGATGAAGAGAACATAATGGTATCAGATCTGATTGCTTATTCAGCTGCAAATGACGATTATGAGACTCTTGATGGGAAAACAAGGAATTTCTTCAACAGATATGACCTTGATTGGAGCCTGACAATAATAAACCCAGAAAAGGATTTCAAATCAATAAAAGTTATTAAAAGGCTGAATTGGAGAAGGGTTGATGAAAAAATTGAAGAGGATTTTTTATTGCCCACATATGATGGTGATCCAAAGATTGTGCTAGTCAGAATAATGATGGCAGAAGGAGAAGAATACACTGCATATGATGTAAATTATGGTTATTGATTTTTTAGATGTATGAGTATGAATAGATAAGGATGAATAGATAAGGATGAAAAGATGAGAATGAAAAGAAAAAAAGGGTCAATTTTCTTGACAGCAGCAATACCCTTCATATTTCTAGTAGTCATGATAATAGCATTCAATGCATTCAATGCAAAACATAAGGCTATTTCAGACAATAGAAAATTAGGCGAGCTGCAGTTTGGACTCTTGAGTGCAATGCAAAATCCAGAGAACTCATTAATCTATATAGATAAATCAGGAGAGTATGCAACACAAAAAGCAGCATATGAACTAGCAAGAAAAGGCGGATTTTATGAATCAAAATGCAGAGAGATAGAGCCAGGAGTCTATTATTGGATTGAGAAAGGAAAAGACAAGAATGAATGTTTTCCTGAATATGAAAAATCATATAATTCTCATGTAAAAAATTATTTAAAAGGATATGCAGATATCTATAATATCACTCTTGAGAAAAAAGAGGAGAAAAATCTAGTCACAATACCTAACAATAATTATGAACTCCTGACAGTCCAGGATGAGAAAAAGTTAAATGTTTATGGATTTGCAGACAAAAACCTAAACCATGAAGAAATGGGATACATATATTCAATAAAACCCAACTTTTTTGTGCAGGTAGACTATTATCTTGATGAATACAATTCATTGATAGATACTGTAAAAAGTGTTGTCAACAAATGCTATACAATTGACGATGAGGATGAGCTGAAGGTTTGTGTCAATGAAGAGCTAGATTTGAATCGGATAAATACATTGTATGAAGGGAACAGAACATTTATTGTTGAATATGATTCAGAAGAATTATTATTTGAAAAAGATAAAATAAAGATAAAATTTGCATTTTATATCATGAGCAATGATGTTCCAATATTGAAAAAACCTTTTATCTCCCCAGAAGGCCTACAGGAAGTGATTGACAGCATAGTTGAGATATCTTCAAAAAACAAGAAGATTAATCCAAATCTCATTAAGTCAGTGATGGACAAAGAAAGCAGTCGAAATATCAATAATATAAATTCAATTGTTTCAAAAGAGACTCAATGGAAATCAAAAGTCAATTCATTTGATTGCATAAAATATGGTTGCAATAATCTGATTGATGTAAATGGATACTTAAATCATAAGATTTCATGCAGGTATGGATTAATGAACTTAGAATATGATGTTGCTCTAGACAAGTGTGAAGATTTTATTACTGATACAGATTCCATAATAGAGGTCGATAAGAATATTGAATGCGGAGCAAGAATTATTGAGAACTATTTGGGAGAGTGTGGGAGTATTGAAGGGGCTGTTTACAGATATCATTATGGCAATGATATCTGCCCAACAGAAGATGTAAAAGAGGATTTATTTGTAAAATCAGTCATGGAAAAATGTGAGGAATTAGGCGGATGTGAATCAGAAGCGTAAAAATCCATTATACTAGAAAACCCAAATATATATAAATCAATTCCTATCAGAAATTCTTGATGATAAAAATACCATATGAGAACATTATCAGCAAAATAAAGGAAACTGCTGGAATTTCTGAACAAGAGATAGATGCAAAGATTGACGCAAAACTCAAACAGCTGTCTGGGCTTATCTCAAAGGAAGGAGCCGCACATATCATAGCCAATGAGCTAGGTGTAAAGCTGTTTGAAAATATATCGGGCAAGCTTGAGATCAAGAATATTCTATCTGGGATGAGAAGTGTAGAAACAATTGGAAGAGTAACACAAGTCTTTGATGTCAGAGAATTCAATACAGGAGAAAGATCAGGCAAAGTAGGATCATTTGTCCTCTCAGACCAATCTGGATCTATCAGGATAGTCTGCTGGGGTGACCAGTGTGATAATCTAAAAAATGTAATCCCAAATACTGTCGTCAAGATAAGTGGAGGATATGTAAGGGAGAATCAAGGAAGAAAAGAAGTCCATTTAAATGACAAATCTATATTGTCAGTGAATCCAAACAATGTTGATATGCCTGATGTCAATAATCTTACTGTAAGAAAACAGATAAAAGATTTGACATCAAGTGATGAAAAAGTTGAAGTATTGGCAACAATTGTGCAAGTATTTGAACCAAAATTTTATGAGGTATGCCCTCATTGCAATAAAAGGGCAAGGCTGAGGGAAGAAAAATATGAATGTTTAGTCCATGGAGTAATCCAACCTGATTTTTCCTATGTAATCAATACATTTATTGATGATGGAACAGATAATATGAGGGCAACATTTTTCTCAATTCAAGCAGAGAAATTGACTAGCAAACCGAAACAAGAAATGATAAGGTACAAGGATGATATTGAAGCATTCAATGATGTAAAAAATGAGTTGATGGGAAAGATTGTGAAAATAATCGGAAGAGTGCAGAAAAATGAGATGTTTGACAGGCTAGAGTTTATTGCAAATGACATAAATCTTGAACCTGACCCAAACAAAGAGATTGAAGAACTGAACAAGACTGCAGAGAAGTTAAACAAAGAAAGTATTGCTCAAAGTTCAAATCAATCCAATCAATGAGGTAAATACCACTGATAAAATGATGTTTATAACACACTTGCTGTTTTCTTTGATGATCGGTTTATTGTTGTTAAGATTTGACGTATTAAGTTTTATTGGAACAATAAATGAAATGATATTCTTTTTCATGGTTGTGATAGGAGGTGTGATATCTGATCTAGACCAGCCAAGATCAAAGGTTGGGAAAGAGTTAGGCATTTTTTCAAAAATTATCAATTTTTCCCTTGGGCATAGAGGATTTGTCCATTCAATCATATTTGGGCTTGTTATTTCTGCTTTGTTTTATTTATTGAATACTGCAGCTGCTGCAGGTTTTCTTATAGGTTTTTTAGGGCATGTACTGCTTGATTCAATGACAAAAGAAGGGATTGTCCTGTTCAGGCCAATATGCCATATAAGGATAAAAGGAATCTGCCACACAGGAGGGTTGTTAGAATCAATAGGTGTTGTTTTCCTATATGTATTTCTGGTGTTTTTGATGGTTGGTTATTAGATTAGGATTACCGAAAGGAAAATTGGTTATCATAGTAACTTAAGAAACTCTTCTCATATTGCACATAACTTCATTTAAACGAATTCCTTTGAATCTGAAGAATACATGGGCTGTATTAAATGAATAGTCTAAAAAGAAGGAGCACTGGACACTGGACATTCTGGTGTGAAGTATATAAATAAGCTAGATTTTATTATAGATTAGCTTGAAAGAGCGCCTCACCTCCTGAAGTGATGCGAAAGCATTGGCTTCTAACTAAGGAGGGTTGAAATAAAATGGGAAAACCAAGAGGTGGTTTCTATGGAAAAAGACCAAAAAAGTGGATCTGGCAATCAGCCAGAAAAAAAGTTTAAGGCAGGATCGATTTCTGCAACAATCTGGACAAATGACGGCCAGAATAAGACAACTGGGGAAAATGTCAAATACAAGACAATATCTCTTGACAGAAATTATTTAGATAAAGAAGGCAAATGGCAGTCAACTAATTCTATGAGAATCAATGATCTGCCAAAAGTTGAATTGGTTACAAAAAAAGCTTATGAATATCTTGTCCTAAAAGGACAAGATCATCTTTCTGTTACAGAAGAGGTAGTAGTTTAAGGTGTTTAATGCATAGATCATCAAGAAGTATCAAAAATAGAAAAGGAGGATAAAATGAAACAAGAACTCATAATTAAGGTAAAAAATAAAAAGAAAGGAGAATTACCTGAAGAAATGGAAGAAATTAAAGAACCAGAAACTGAAGAAGCTCAAGAAGTGGAAATTGAGAGGTCTGTAAAGGATAAAAAATCTGAAGAGATTAAAGAGCCAGAGCTTGAAGAAACACAAGAAGTGAAGATTGAAGAGCCAGAAGGAAAAAAAGAATTATCTGTCAGAGAATTACCAGGAGTCGGACCTGCAACAGCTGAGAAGCTTGAATCTGTCGGCTACACAGACCTGATGTCATTAGCAGTAGCGAGTCCAGGAGAATTGATTGAAGCAGCAGGAATTGGAGATGCTGTTGCAAAAAGAATAATAGCAGTTGCAAGGAGTTCACTTGATATGGGATTTGAATCAGGTGAAGATCTGCTGAGAAAAAGAGCTTTAGTCATAAAAGTAAGCTTAGGAAGCAAGGAAGTTGACAAACTGCTTGGAGGAGGTGTTGAAACTGCTTCAATAACAGAATTCTTTGGGGAATATGGTTCTGGAAAAAGCCAAATTGCACACCAATTAGCTGTCATGACCCAATTGCCTATATCAAAGGGGGGTGCAGGCGGAATTTCAGTATTTATTGACACTGAAAATACATTCAGACCAGAGAGAATCCAGCAAATAGCAACATCCCTAGGATTAGATCCTATTGAAGTGCTAAGAAACATCAAAGTGGCAAGGGCATTCAACTCAGACCATCAGATGCTTTTAGCTGAAAAAGTAGAGGACCTGATAAAAAAACAAGGATTAAATGTAAAAGCGATCATTGTTGATAGTCTAACCTCGCATTTTAGAGCAGAGTTTGTGGGAAGAGGAACATTGGCAGGCAGACAACAGAAACTTAACAAACATATGCATGTTTTGAGCAAGGTTGCAAACACACATAATCTAGTAGTTTATGTCACAAATCAAGTCATGGCAAAACCAGATGTTTTTTTTGGTGACCCAACAGCAGCTATTGGAGGGCATATTGTCGCTCATAATTCAACAACAAGAGTTTACTTGAGAAGGGGAAAGAAAGGAAGCCGAGTAGCTAAGTTAGTTGACAGTCCTTCGCTACCAGATGGAGAAGCAGCATTTTTGCTTACAGACCAAGGAATCAAAGACCTTTAATTGCTTTTTTAGTCTTTTTTGTTTTTTTTGTGTAGATTGAGAATTATTATCATCTTTATTGTTGTTATTCAACATAACTGTTGAACCTTTCAACTGAATGGGTGATGATACCTTTGGCACTCATTGCATCATTAAGGGCAGAATTAAAATCCTTGTCATCATTGGCTTGTTTTGCCATTCTTAATAGATCCATGCATTGATCAACACCATGCTGGAGAACTTGGACTGCTTCAGGCGAGGCATAAATATCCTGATCAGCTATCTTTTGAATCATTCCCTTTACAGATGATATAATATTGTCGACAAACTCTATAAGTTTCTCAGAAATCTCTTGTTCTGATCTTTTTGCCTTTTTCAATGCATCAACAGGATTCTCTTTTTCAATAAGCTTGTTGATCTCTTCCAGTTCATGCTTTTCTTTCTTGACATCAATACCAGCCTTTTCAGCAAGCGATATGTCCTCTTCAATCTTTTTTTTCTTTTTCTCAACAGTCCTATATTTATTGCAGGCAAACCTGACAATAGTGACTGCAGGAAAAAAATTTGTAATATAGTCAAGTCCTGGTATAAAATTTGCAGCTTCCATTGCAACAATGACAGCAAGCCACCAATTAGTGATCTTCCTTTCTTTTGCAAATATGATAATAGCTGCAATCCAGTCACCCCAATCCAGCATCAAAGCTCCTCCAAAAAACTCATCGACAAAACTCAGGACAAGGTCAACTCCATCAAGAAAGAATGCAGAAAAATATTTCCTAAATAAGAATCCAAGAATTAAAAAAAGAACAAATATACCCCCTATTATCAATATGATAGATATAATCTCCATATTATAGTATCTGATTTTAATTAATATAAATATATCGATGGAAATTCGATATATGGACAAGAAAAAAGGAGTAAATTTATAAATAGAAATACACTTGTAGTATATAAAGCATCATATAGGTGCTTGATTTGATAAGATAGATAGGTGAAATGAACATGTATGGAGATAGAAATGATAGTGGTTTTAGGCCACGTAGAGTAACTGCGCCAGTTAGAGTCGGCGATGAGATGGATGTAAAGATAGAAGCAGTAGGAGAGAAGGGAGATGGAGTCGCAAAAAAGGATGGCTTTGTCTTATTTGTCCCTAACACTCGAGAGGGTGATGAAGTAAGAGTCAAAGTGACAAGAGTCCTGAGGAGAGTAGGATTTGCTGAAGTTGTTGGTCAAGGAAATGATCATGCAGAAGAAGCTCCAACAGATGAACCTGCTGATGAAGCTCCTGAAGAGGAAGCTGAATCAGAGCCTGAATCTCCACAAGAGGAATCAGAAGAAGATTCAGAAGATTTTGGAGAAGAGCCAAAGGAAGATTCTGAAGAAGAGGCTCCTGAAGATGAATCATCAGCTGAGGAAGAAGCTCCTGAAGATGAAGAGCCTGTTGATGAAGATCTTGAAGAAGATAAGAAATAATAACTCATGACTTTATTTTTCTTTTAATATAATTTTTATTTTTTTATTCATTTAAGTAAGATATTTATATTTATCATAATTCTATTATCATATGAGATGTTTTGTTGCTGTGAACCTTCCAAATGACATAAAAGAACAATTAGGAGATATAGTTAAAGGATTGAGGGAAGAGAAAGGTAAAATCAATTGGGTAAAACCCCAGAATATGCATATCACACTTAAGTTTCTAGGAGAATTGGATGAAATTAAAGCTGAATTTGTAAAGAATAAGCTAGAAACTGTCAAATTCTCTAAGTTTGATTTAACTTTAGATAAATTAGGGGTGTTTCCAAGCGAGAGTTTTATCAATGTGTTATGGGTTGGAGTAAAAGAGAAAGATGAATTGTTTGACCTTCATAAAATGGTTGATTTCTCTCTTTCAAAAATGTTTTCTGTTGAAAAGAATTTCCTTGGGCACATCACTCTTGGAAGGGTTAAGTTTCTAAATGATAAAAAAGGATTTATCGAGAAACTGAAGAAGATTAAAATTGATGGGAAATCTTTTCCTGTTGAGAAATTCACTCTTATGAAAAGTGAGCTGACAAGTGATGGGCCAATCTATGAAAAGGTAGGGGAATTTAAACTTGAAATGTGATGACCGGCTGCGTTGAAAATCTCCTACTTCGCTGACCATAACCCCATAATGAATCATGGGAACATGGTCAGCTACGTCCAGCCATGCCATGTTTGCCTACGGCAAACAATGGCAAACATGGCACGGACGGAGACTTTTTCAACGC
>JBDROB010000071.1:0-13452 GCA_043810355.1 Candidatus Woesearchaeota archaeon | reverse complement strand
TTTGGCACACTAAAAAACCAAAGGTTTTTTGTGCCCAATCAATCTAAGATTGATTAGGGTCTTAGAAATCCAAAGGATTTCAAAGAGACTGGTGGTATGCTCGCACCTTCGGTGCTCGGGTCGGATTTTTTGTTCTCATTTCCCACATGATGCTAACTCAAATATGAAACCACCAGTGAAACACACCAGTGGAAAATGATATTTTAAAAAAATTTCTGAGAATTCTGAGCACTAAGAACCACCAGCCCTATCATAAGGAAGTTGAGGATTTAGTGAATCCCACCTGTCTATTGACTGGCGGTTCTTTAGTTTTTTTCTAACAATCTGCTGAAAAATATCCTTGATATTGCAAGATAAAGCAGTACAATTAAAGAACCAATAAAAAACCAATAAGTGTTCAAGAATAAAGAGAATATCAGAATCAATAAGATGATATAAAATATCAGGAAATAAGGAAGTATATTATGCATTTTTCTGAAAGAAAAGAAAAAAGTGTTCTTTAGGATATATCTCAATGATTGATCCTTGAAAAAATAGAAAAATAAAAGGTTTGTGAAATACAGGACAATAAAAATGAATGCAATCATCAATATCCTGGAAATATTGACATTTGAATTGATAAATCCCTGAAATCTGAAGAAAAGACTGATTATAATAAACAATATTAAGGTAAACCAGACAAAAATTATTAGGAATAAGTTAAAGAATTTTTTCAATGAGAATCTCTTTGCATAAAGTCTTGACCATGTCAGACCTTTGAAAAGACTGTACAATAAGATGAATATAACAAATGTCAAGAGCAGTCCAATGATCAATGAAAACAGGAAATTGTAAACAACACTATACATTGACTCTAACTCAGAAAGTTCTGTATTATACAACTGATCAAGAGGAAGGTTTGTCACAGACATTATCTTTGATGATAAAGAACCTATCCACATGCTTAAGCTGATGATCAGAAATATGACAAGGACTAAGTCAAAACCTGCAGCTAGAAGAGCTTTTGAATCAATACTATTCAATGAATCTTTCAAAGTTTTTATTTGTTTCATCTTCTTAATCATGAAGCGACTAGGGTTGTAGTAGTTATGGTTGTGGTCGAGGTTGAGGTAGTGGCTGGAATTGTAGTTGTAGTTGTTATTGGAGGCAGAGTGGTAATTGTGACTGGAATGCAAAAGATCCCATCTGTGCCGATTGTAGGATCATCTGTGTTAAGACAGACATTCTCAATATTCTGAACAGTTGATGAGATCTCATCTGAAACTGTTGCACCTGGATACAAAGAACCCTGCCTTAAGGAAGAGTCCTGGCCACTGCTCCTGATATGGACAGAGTAATCAAGCCTGTCGGATGCGCAGTTTGTAATAGTGTAAGTGATAAGGAAATCACCAGGCACTCCAATGACCTGAGCATTTGCAATCGAGTCAGTGCTGCCATAACAGACGTCAAGGCCAGTGTCTGGAAGGACAATAGGGTTTTCTGCACTTGCAGGGGTTGCAGGAGCTGTCAGCCCAGGAGAGAGAGCTGATGTACCTCCAAGATTTGGCTGGACACCAGATATGTCGACAGGATTCCTGTCAGGAGTGTTTGAAGCCTCATATTCTGACTTGCAATAATCCTCAATCCAAGGAGAAATCACATACTCGTCAAGTATGCCAGAAAGCAAGTTGAAAGTCTTTTCTTTCATTATCCTCATCTCATAATCCAGTTCTCTTTGTCTTTGGAGTTCTCTTTGTTGTTCTAGCTGCAATCTTCTTCTCTCCTGATAATTCATTTGAGAATCTGCGGCTGCCCTTCTGACAAGATTTTCAGCTTTTAATCTTGATAATTCTTCTATAGCTGCTTCATGGGTAATTACAGATCCATCTTCCAAGTGAAAGGCATCCTGATCATTCTCCTTTGCAACAATAGCCTCTAACTCTTGAATTAGGGCTGTATTATATTCAACAATCATTCCATTCTCAATACTGTACCTCATATCATCAGATATGTGCTGGCCTAAGATAGCCTGATCCCTTCTGGCTTGGTTTGCATCAGGAGTTCCTTCTCCAGCTTCTCTTTCTCTTATCAATGCATCCTGATATGCTCTCATTATCTCAGTCTGAGGTATCCCTTCTCCACCATTTGCTACGCCTAAAAGCGTCTCATAATATAATAATTCCTCACCAGCTGCTGCATATGCTGCTTCATCTAAATCCTCAGCATTTCCAACCCTATTAAAATTAGCTCTTGCTCCATCAGCCAGTTCATTTAATTGTGAGATTTCAAATGGTTGTACTGGTTCTCGAAGCTGGGCTAATTCAGGCCGAAGAGCAGGAGATGAAAAAGAAGCATCTGAACCTTGATTTGTGATAAAATGATCAATCAATTCAGTATCATATTGATCAATAGTTGCCATTGGACCAGCTCCACTCAAGAATAATTGATAAGAGCCATCTGACATTTGTCTCCACTCATTCTGATTATTATCACCAAAAGTTCTTACAGGTGTAAAATGAGGTACTAAAGGTGGAGATCCAACATTAGGAGCAGCAGCCTCTCCCCCCCCAATAGCCAGACCAAAAATATTGTTGAATCCTGAGTCAGCATTGATCTCAAGTATTACAAAGAATATGACTGCGAAAATGAAAACTAGCAAAGCGCTGTTCAGGATAAAAGGTAATGATTTAATGTCTGGTTTTTTCATTTTATTTTGTTTCTTTCTTATTTTGTTTTTTTCTTATTTTGTTTCTTTCTTATTTTGTTTCTTTCTTATTTTGTTTCTTTTATGCTAATTTTTTACAATTCATTACATTGAATTCCGAATTTCATGCCCAGATTTCTGTGATTGAAATTCGTTACTTATTTTTTTCATAACTCTTTTCTATTTTTCTTTAATCAATTTTTCTTAATCTTTTATTTAACTTTCTTTCAATTATTTATTAATATAATTTTATTTTCAATAATTTATCTAATATTATTTTATTCTTTTAGGAATTTGAGGTTGAAGCAGTTTCACATCAAATTCCGACTCGATGATCTTTTGGTTGTAATTTTTCAATTATTCTAAATTCTTTATTATGTCTGCACATCAGCAGGAGGGGCCTGCTGGGACTGCTGCAATTCATACAAAGTCTGCTCATAAGCCTGAGGCCATCTTGGATTGCTTGTGTCAATCCCTAAAGACTGTGCAAATGCCTTGTCCTGGGCAGTGTACAAGCTTGGAGGTGTCTGGGATGCACCCTGAACATCATCATAATAACCGTCCATATCAAAATCCTCATATTCTCTTGGCACTTGATTGCGAAGATTATCATTGACTTCAGAGAAGTCATCACCCATTTGATCAAATCCGAGATCAGAGCAGGTCGGCTCTTCAAATGATTTAAAAGCCTGCTTCCACTGCTCAAGCAGTCCTTGTAGCATCTTAGGAGTCTGGATCAGTTCAAAAGCAGCAAGCAGACATTTTGTCCACCACATCTGCGATAATGTCTCTGCAACAGCTTTCCACACAGCAGAAAATATAATCCTAGATATTATCTTGGCAATAGATGAGAACAATGCCCCTTCCCAGTACATGCAAGTGGATTCATCAAGCATCGCTTCACAGCTCTCAGTAGACTGGCCATTCTTGCAAGCTTGATCAACACAACAATCATACACCTGATAGATTGACTTCAGCTTCTTCAGGTTTGTCAAGACTGCCTGAGGGCAGAGGCAGGCGATTGCAGTGTAGATATTGTCATAAGGAGACAATGCACCAAGACCATCACCTAAGGTCTCACCAAAATTTCCTTCTAAATTATAACTATAAGCCTTTCCCCCTTCAGCAACCTCTGATTGAGAAGAGCTCCAATAATCACCACTAAGAACATTATCAATACCATAACAAGTTCCTGTGCACCAACCGCATGTCAACCAGCAACAGACATTCTTGAAACCTCCAGTGTAAATTGATTCCCAACCTTCAAAAAACTCCCACATTACCTCACATTGGATAGACAAATCAATCCATCCCCATTTGCAGCAGGAGTCATCGCCCTGCATCCCTATCAATAACCCTAATGTTGAGATAAGCGAGTCAATCGCCCCCATAGTAGAGCAGATCGCCCTCAAGATGTCAAGGATGCCTTGGATGACTCTCATCACCTCATTATCCATGAACTTCAGCTTTTCATCTGCTTTCTTTGACTTGTCCTCGCACTGCTCTGAAGGAGTGTTCTGAGGAGGAGTCTGATTGTACAACTGCTGCAATGCATCAAGCTCTGACTGATTATATGGGGTGAACAATGGCTGCCTCTCACTCTTCTCCTTGACCTCATAATCATTATAAGAAGAAAGTGAACCTGCACTTATCAGAGGAAGGCTCAGTACTAAAAGGATCATGACCAAAGCCATCAGCTTCATATTCTTTTTTGCCATTTTTATATGCTCATTTCTTCAAATTATATCTTTTTATTCACAATCTCGTTTTTCCACTTTATATCTATTATTATAATTCTTTATTACTATTCAAACACAGGATAAATGTAAGGTATGAAATCCTGCCTTGGAATAACCTTATCATCTCTCTCCAGACTCTTATCAGGCCTGATTATTGTATGTTGCAGATCCAAGACCTCATGGATGTCATCAGGCAGATAATTCACTGGAACATACAAGACAACAATTGACTTGCCGAGCATATCCTCTCTTTTCAGATCAAATGAGGCAGAGTAAGAGCCAAGAGTCCAATCACCTTCATAAGTTCCGATGCTGAATGGAGGATTCATTGAGACAGTAACTTTCCCTCCTTTGCCGTCATCAACCTCAGACGGATTTACAACAACTTGGCCAAACACATTATAGGTTATAGTATATTGTCCAGGGGACAACTTAACCTTATTAGCACCAGGCTCAGCAACACTTGAGATATATGAAAATGAGGTCGGACCATCACCGCTGATGATCACTGCAATATCATCAGTCAGTGGAGTCACACCAAGATTCAATGGGACAAGCTGCATCAGGTCAGTCTCTCTCAATCCAGTGATGCTCCTTCCGACAGCCTCAGAGACAGCTGTCTCATCCAATCCAATATCCTGAGCAATCCTTGACGGGCCAGCATTGATATTATGCAAAGACCAGAACTGCATGAAAACAGGAAGATAGACTAGCTTGACATGGACATCAAATTCCAGCTGAGGCTCTAGCAAAAACCTGTTTCTCTCTTCCATCCCTTGCTTGACATCAAACCTCTCAAATCTCTCTGAATAATTATACCTTGTCAGATAGATGATGCAACCAGAACAATAAGGAAATTTAGTTACGATCTTGCCTTCCTCATCAGTCGAGCCGAGAAGGCAATCATTGTCAAAATTCCCACCATAATATCCGACCTGCACATTCTTGACAGGATAATTAGACAATGAATCCTGGACTATGATTGTCAGATCCTCACCCTGAGGAATGTCACAGAATGAAGTGGAAGCAGAATTCAGGACATTATCAATATTGATGTTTGAACTGTCAGAAAGGATATCAGAGAACACGCTCCTGTCATAGCTGTAATCCTTGTAATTGCAGAGCCTTTTCTGATTTCCGCAGATATGGACCCAGACAGGGAAAGAGAATGTAAATCCACCATCCTCATCGACAAGGTTATGCTCTGCATCAATCCTTGCAGAACTCTTATCTGTAACCCTGACAATTACAGGATATTCCATGTCATACTTAAAACGATATTTATAAGTGCAAAACATTGGCAAAAGAGGTATACTTGTAGTCATAGTCTTCTCAGGCTTAAGCACAGAACCACCAGGACTTATTGACAGATCAAAAGCCAGATCAGGATCAAAAAAGAAATCAACATCAAAATCATCAAAAGTGCCTGGAAAAGGAGTATAGACATAAGTCTCATAGACAGAAGACAATGGGCCTGAAGGGATCTCATGGTCAACATTAGCGAGCTGGACATACTGATGATTGAAGAAAAAATTCCTTTTTAGCCTGGATTCAACCTCATCAATAGTCCATGACTGCATATCACAGTCAAGATTCACGTCAGTGAACCTGATAGGAGGGATGTCATCAGGCCCTTTTGACCCGCCTAAATAACTGTATTTAGACAGAAGATCCATTGCAAAATACTCAAGAAATGCCTCTCTCTGCTCTCCAAAGGCAATGGCTGCAGACAATTCAGATATTTTTTTCATATCGACAGGAACAAAATAACGGAAAGTATCCATGCTAAAATCAATTCCATCAGAACTGCCATGGACAGGCATCTCCAGGTCAACCAAGACACCTTGATCAAAATTCACATCAACCTTAAGATGGTCTACAATCAGCTCAATACCTTGGTCTCTAAAAGAATCAAGATTGCCTAGGCATGCCATGATATTTGAGCTGATATAAGAAGAAAGCTCATACTCCATCTTTTGAAGGGATGGAATAAAAAGATCATCCTTTGTCAGCCAATAAGGCTGTGTATTTCTTGAAGAGCCTGAATATTCAACATGCTTTATCCCAGAATCAACAACAACAGCATTCCTGAAATCATCCCTCACATCAACAGTCTCAATATTCGGGATATTGATATAGCCAGCCTGTACCCTCATTATCTCAAGACCATCCAATGCAAGTATCATAAGGCATGAATCAATACTGTCAATGACATTGCGCTGATCCTCACTAACAATCTCAATCTGGTCAGTAGGCTGATTTTCAGAATCACCTTGATTAAGTGTCTGGTAAAGAAAAACTATCCCAACAAAGACAAGGATGATTATCCCAATTATCACAAAAACTGTAATCTGCCCTTTTCTAAACATAAAAAACCCCACAATTTATTCAAACAATCCAATCAAATATTTATTCTAAATCAAATATTGTTTTTATGCTCAATATCTATCTTTGATAAAATATTTGTATCAGACCTATCTCAATTATTACAAATCAAATTACATATCTATTAATTCAATTTGTGTACATCAATTGTCTCAATTTGTGTATGTCAATTCAAAGCTGTCTGGATTGACATTTCTTTCATTGCTGTAGATCTCATTGTCCACGCACTTTATGACATAACTATCAACATCAGCGACAGGAAGTGTTGCAGTGCAAACAGACCTTTGAAATTCAGCAGTGCATGCAAACGCATTCTCTGCAGGGATCTCAAGGAAATGCTGGTTCTGGTCCTTAGTGAACCTGCACACTGAATCAGAGTAAAGTGTAAAAGTAAGGACAGCATCGCCATTCACCATCACAGAAGGATTTTTGACCAAGGTTGTCTCAAGATCAACATTCACTTTTGTCCCGTCAACAACCTCAATATTATCTCTGAAACTCTCGTCAGCAACACCTGGAGTGCCTGTCTTGTAAAGAGTGATGAAATATTCCCTGACAGGCAGAGGCTGGTCCTTGCACTTGACAAAAATCTTGTTTTCACCAGAGCCTGCAATCATGTTTGCAGAGCAATGGAATGTCCCATCCAAGGACTGGATGTCAGAAGTCTGGCAGTCAAAGAAATTATGCATATTGTCATAATCTGCATCCTGATTCAAGGAAAAACTGCATTCAGCAGGCTCATTAAGATAAAGCTTAAATTGGTAATTCTTATCAACTGCTAAGCCATCAGCTGGCTCTGCATAAAGAAGCTTGGCAGGAGTCTTGTCCTTTCCAGTCGTGAATTTCAAAAAGAAATCCTTGTTTGGATTGCCTGACCTGTCAATGCAGTCAAAGAACAGGACAGTATTTCCCTGAACCTGCTGTGACAAGACAAGATTAAGGGCACCTCTTGCACTCTCAAAAGTCTCAGTTATCCTTGGCTTTAATTCATAATAATCCTGGACCCATTCCTCAATGACACTGGCGTCAAACCCTCCTTCAATCTCTTCAGAGACCTTATTCATCGCATCAGTCATTGAGACAAGCATCTGCTCAAACTCATCAGGGAAATGAGAGAGCTCCAGCATTGTGTTTAATGTGTTGCTCTGGAAAAGATCCCTTGTCAACTGGGACTTTGGATAGACAGGGATTGAAACATCAATCTCATCCTTGAATTCTGAGCCAAACATTGCTGAGATGTCCATGTTATCAATCACTGGAATAGGATGCATGAACAAAGTGACAAACATCAATGGAATACCCCTATAATCATAAGACGGGAAATAACTGATTGAACATTGGGTAGGCTCAGAGAACTTCATCTTCAATTCCACATTTGAGTAAGGCTCAATCCCATCAGTGATTCCATTATCATCATCGCATGAATTATGGCAGATCCTGCTTCCTTCAAAGACTCTTGTAGGGCCCATCATGTGAAGAGTATCTGACTCTATTGTCATATCATCAGTCAAAAGCTCAACCTCAATCTCAGGAGGGGCTACATCAAAAGGATCAGCATCTTCGCAGACACCTTTTCCATTCACATTACCAAAGACACATCCTTGGCCAAGAGACCTGCACCTGTATTCAGAGCAAGGCCTGTGTTCATCCTCTGCATCAGAATTGCAGAAACTGCACATCTGCGATCCAGGATAAGTCGGTGTCTGCCCCATGAAAAGTACTCCTCCTGTCGGGAAAAAAGAATATGAGCCTCCAGGACCAGTAGGATTCTGAGGAGCTGTCCAGACATTGCACAAAGAGACATGCCTAACACCATAATGGATGGTTACTGGAAGATCAGGAGGGAGTTTCATTATATGTTCATCCATAATATGGTCTTCAAAATTATCTTTAGTATATTGAGATGCAGCATAATTCCAGAAATCTGCTGATTGGCTTAGTGCATTTCCAAAAGAATCCCTAACATCTGTGAACTCATTACCATCCAATAGAATCGGATATCTTTCAGGATCATCATAAAGGCCATGGGCAAAAATACCAAGATCAGCCATTTCAGTCAAGCCAGTAAATAATTCAGAACCCTGCCTCAATCCTTCTTCTTCTGGATTCAATAGATCAGAATTAAAAAAACTGTAAGCAGTGTATTGATCTGCAAAATTAAAATAATTTCCACAATCACCAAGGAAAAAACAATAAGCATTTGCATTCTCAACATAAGCGATCTGGTCAGATGCATAATCACCATCATTCAGCTGGTTAGCCATTGCACAAACCTGTGCGCCGTCACCTTTCCAGTGCTTGAATCCAGGGGGATTTAAAGGAATGCATTTTCTTGTCGAGTAAGGACGGGAGGGATCATCAGCATAAAGGATTCCAGTGTCTTCCTTATCACCACCATCATAATCAATATAATAACCATTTCCATTTGGCTTGTAAAGCCAGTCAGACCAATAGCAGTCGCCAGCTGCTTCACAAGATTGCTTTGATGTCTGCTTAACGCATTCCTGCCAATTGTTAGGCTTGCAAACAGAATTTCTCATAGCATTAACAGGGGTCAAGGGAAGATTTGGATTGATTGCTTCAGGCCAAGACACACATATCTCCTCCCTGTAATCACGGCATTCCTCATAAAATATCTCGCCATCAACACATGACCTAAAGAAATGCCTTGAACCGACAAAATCAAAACCAGGATAGGCAATGCTGTCATAATCGCACCAAGACTCACCATGCCTAAAGGTTCCAATAGGTGTCTCACAACTATTGCATAATCCATCAGTGCATTCAAAATCTGAGAAAGTTGCAACACCCCTGCAATCATCAGGCTTTGACTCAGAATAAGAGCCTCCTTTATCAAGACAGTCATCCCTGTTTGAGTTTGAATAGCAGTTTGAATCATCAGTATAATAGCAATAGCCAAGAATAGTCCTTATAGGCCTTGGCTCGCCTATCTCAGCAGCAGTATCATGCCCCTGCAATGCAAAATTATATCTTAAAATCTCATTAGTCTTGAGATTTTGAGTAGCAAGCTGATATATTATGTCAGGATAAGGCTTGTGCTTGTAGATCTTGATGTCAGTGCCATGGTTGAGCATGAAATCATCAGGATCAAAATAAAAGAGCTCAATCTCATCATTGGTTATCTTGATCGACAGATCAACCAATCTTCCAAGAGGAAGGTCAACAGTTGAAGAGAAATCAATGAACTCCAGCTCATTCTCGCCTTGAGTAAACACAAGAGGGTAATCAAGAGATATCAATACATCATCAACATTGATGTTAGTGGATATCTTCATATCACCTTCAGAGTATTCATAACCCTGGCCTTCAAAAACACTGAGATCAAGGCAGTCCTTGATATTCTCCAGGATCTTCTGGTTCAGCTCAGCCTGCATAGTCTGTCTAGTGATAAGATTGCTTACACAATCATGCCCCTGCTCCCAATGGCATGAATAAGTATACGCAGACTCACCCTCAGACATGTATGATTTTGTATTATCCTTGTAAGACTCAACAGCATCATAATTTACAAAACCATACCTATCAGGATCAAATGTACCTCCATTCTCAGCAATCTTGTATATTAAAGGCCGAGCAGTCTGATAGATGCATGACTGCACATAATCCCTGATAGAAGCTGGCTCAATCGCAATCACAGAAATCCTGTTAACATCAGAATCAGGAATCCTGATGAGATCAGTGTAGAAATATATGTATACAAATACAGATGCAAGAAGGAATATGCCGATTATGACATAGATAGTCACTTGGCCTTTCTTTTTCGAGAGCAAATTACTCAATATAGGTACACCTCTTTTAAACTTCAATATATTATAGAAACCAATATTATTAGTATATAAAGTTTTGGTAAAAAAATATAATGATTTATGAAAATAAAAGGAAGAAAGGATAGAGATTAAATAGGAATAATAAAGTTTAAAAAAATAAAAAGTTAAAGAAGTTTTAAGGAACGAATTCAATTGATCCTGATTTTGATTGTCATAAAAATCAGAGATTTTTAGGACACAAAAAATCCTTTAGGATTTTTTCGTGAATTTGGAATTGGAAGTGATGTTTGAATTAAAAAATAAGATAATTAGGTTATATTTCAACAGAAATAGATAATTAAGTCATATCTCAACAGAAATATCAATCCTATCATAATCTGCTTTAGGTTTCATTACAGTTCTGATATTCTTTTCCTGGTCTAACTCAATAAAACCAAGGTTTTCAAGCAGAGCAAGATCAGTGATAACATTGCTTCTATCCCTTTTCAGCATTTTGGCTAACTCATACACAGACTGGGGATTTTTATGTTTTATTACACGAAGTATCCTTATCCTTTCTTCTGTCAGGATTTTCTTAAACTCATTAATATCTTCTATATATAATACAGGTGCCTCTGTTTTTTTGATAGGTTTTTTCACTGCTTTCTCAACATTTCTAAAAAACTCATCCAAATTTCCCTTTTTCAAGATTATTTTTTTAACTTTCATTTCCAATACCATCATATTCTATTCTTTGTATAACTGATTTGTTAACTGCCCAACCTCTTTCTTAAAAATTCTCAATATTTTAATTATACTTGTTTCATTAATTGTTGTTTCTTGTTTTATTCCTGTTTCTAAATCAATTGAATGCTTATGAATTCCTTTTTGTTCTGCATTGTCATATCCCAAATATCTTATGTTTTGATGTATGAATACAAATGAAAACTTTTTACCCTGAGGATAATGTTCTGATTTTGCTTGTTCTGATTTTGCTACTTCCCAAACCTTTATACTAATGATATCTCCTTTACCTGTCTGAATTCTCTCGTCTATATTGGGTATTCCCATTTGTATAATTTTCCATATATGTGTGATTATATAACACATATATAAATATTTCCTTTTTAACTTGAATTTTCAGTTATTTATATACCTCACAGCAGAATGTCCAGTGTCCAGTGCTTAAAGCTTAAGTTTTAAGTACTGGATGAAGGAATGAGCAAAGCGAATGACACCATCCAGTGCTCAAACCTCAAGTTTGAGTGTTGGGCAATGGATAAAGGAACGAGTGACACTATCTAGTGTCCAGTGGTGTTTTTTCATATTTCTACGAAAGATTTTAGGTATTTATAATTAACTTCTAACTTTACAGTTAAAGCTGGGAAAAACAAAACAGACTCGCTAAAGAAATGAAATTTATGATAAGTTATATCTTAATACAACGTAATAGCAATAAACAAATAACAAAAATAAATACAATGAATTATTCCTTACCTTTTTTTAAGGCCTCAATTTTCCCTTGCATTGCTTTCATTTTCTCACTTATTCTCTTAAACTCTGCCTGAGTCTCATAAACCTCTTCCCTTTCCTGCAGTGTCTGAACAAGATATCCAGGTGTTCCTTTTCCAAGGTATTCTGTTCCAAGATCTTGCTTTTCAGGAACTTGATTCTCAGGATTATGAGTATATATTTCAGCCTGAACAACAGGCATTTTTTTTAGTTTTTCTGCTTCAATTATACCTTCTCTAATTATCAGAATATAATCTTCCAAATCAATCCATACCCTGTTTAGATTCTTCCTTGCAAAACGAGGATTTTCATATTCCTCTAAACTCCTGTCACTTCCTGAATATACACCATAAAAGACATCACAAGGTATTTGTTGAGGCACTTTATCTTTTTCCTCAAGAATCTGATCTAAGGCTTTATCATATGCGCTCTTCAATCTTTCAGAACTGATACTAGAAACTCCATTAGGGGATGATACAATACTATCAACTAATTCTCTTAATTCTGGAAGCATAAGAGAAGTCTTAACTCCTCCAAATCTGTCTTCTTTATATACAACATGGGGATTGAAGACCCATCCATCTGAAAAATTAATTCCAAAAACCTTGCAAGTGAATGGATTTGGAATCTTATCATGAGGACGCCCTATACTCTTAGATTCTTTTACTCTACACTCAAATCTTGATCCATCCTTACTTTTAACTTGTTCAACATCGAACAAATGCCTGAACAATGCATCAATCTGATCATTTAACGGAAATACTTTGCTGCCAATATATTCATCAGCAGAATAATATAAAGTGTCATGAATCTTTTTAACTTTTCTTGACCCAATTTCATTGCCCCCTGTTGATCGTGTTGAATCCCTCCATCGTACCTGAGAACTCTGAAATAATAACCTAAATAGATAATTAGAGTCTATTTCATGAAAATAAAGAGGTGGTAAGTCCCAAGGCTTATAGCTAACCCCCCATTCAAAAGTAATTATTGGCAATCTTACAGTGTCATTTGTTTTTTCTGCTTTGTCTTCAGTCATTTTGCCTCCCATATTGATTTTTACGATGTAAATTGTTTTTCTTTAATCATCATATAATTTCATTAATCTAGGACATTTATTTGAAGTTCAACTATTGTTCCTGGTCTTAGTTCTTTTTCAAGAATTCTAGGCACAACTATGATTGCCTGGCTCCCATGTTTTGCTATTTTTTTGTTATTGTAAATTGTTTTTCCATTCTCATTTTACCCACCTCTTATTTTAATTATTGCTATCTAAAGATGGTAACATCATATCACATATAATATTATGCTGTGGATTTTTCCACAACATTTATATAATAATGCAGGTTTTATCTGGATTATGGACATC